>JABDJU010000244.1 GCA_013003325.1 Acidimicrobiales bacterium | reverse complement strand
CGGTGGTGTTGGCCCTGATCGCGTTCACCCGCGCCTCACCGGCAACGCTGCATCGACAGGTGGAAAGCTCCCGGCCGGTTGGGCAATCCACGAGCTAGATCGCCCGCACCAACCGGTCCTAGATTGTGACGATGCGGCGAAGGGTTCTAATCGCACTTCTGTTCCTGTTCGGCTCAGCCTGTAGCTCTGGCACGTGGGCTGAGGCCCCCACATTGGAGGACGAAGCCGGCGAGATCGGCATCGACCAGGAGTTGGGCTCCGCCATCGACGACTTCGTCGGGAGCCGCGACGGAGGTGTAGTGGTGCTGCTCGATCGCGACGGTAGCCGCTACCTGTTCGCGGTCGGCACCGCAAACGCCGCCGGTGATCTACTCGAAACAGACCAACCGTTTCGTGTGGGAAGCATCGCCAAGACCTTCGTAGCCACCATTGTGCTTCAGATGGTCGACGAGGGTTCCGTCGACCTCGATCAGCCCCTAGGTAGCTACCTGCCCGAATCCCCGGTCGGGGCCGATGTGACGGTGCGGCAGTTGCTCGGGCACGACAGCGGCATTGCCAACTACACCGAACAGTCTGCGTTCGGCAGTCGGCTCATGGCTCAACCCGAAGAGGCGGTTCGACCCGAAGAGACGATCAGATTCGTAGCTGATCGGGATCTCGGAACTCCGGGCCAATTCTCGTACTCGAACACCAACTACATTCTGCTCGGCCAACTGATCGAAGCGGTCGACGGCACCGACCTCAACTCTGCGCTCGCAGAGCGAATCACCGAACTGCTCGGCCTCGACAACACCTATTTCGCCACCGCCGACCGGCCGGGCAACGACGATTTGGCTCTGGGCTGGTCCGACGGGTTCATCCAGGGCGACGCCGCCACCTCATACGTGGCGATGGAGACAGCAGCCTGGGCGGCTGGGAGTTTGGTGTCGACCGCTGAAGACCTCGCCGACTTCCTCGATGCGCTCTTCGACGAGAAGCTGATCTCGATCGACCGGATCGGCGAGATGACCTTCACCGGCACCGACGGCTATGGGCTCGGTCTGTTCACCGCCGCCCTCGGTCCCGCGGGTGCGGGCTATGCCCACAACGGGTCGATTCCCGGATATCACTCCACCATGGGGGTTGTGCCCCGCACCGGCGACAAGTTGGTGATCCTCACCAACAACGATCGGCTGGTGGCCGACGTACTGGCAGCTGAGCTTGTGGCGATCTGGTAGTTAGGCCAGATCTCGCAACGCCTTCTTCTGCACCTTGCCCATGGCGTTCCGGGGCAGGCTGTCGACCACCTCCCAGTGGCGGGGGTGTTTGAACCCGGCCAGGCGATCGTCGAGGTCGGGAGGTGTGAACTTGGCATCGGGATCGGCCAGCACTACGAAGGCGACCACGGTTTCACCCCATTCGGGGTCGGCCCACCCGACCACGGCCGACTCGTTGATCTGGGGATCGTCGTCCAAGACGTGTTCGATCTCCTTGGGGTAGATGTTGTAGCCGCCGGAGATGATGAGATCCGACGCCCGACCCGACAGGGTCAGCACCCGGTCGTCGTCGAGGGTTCCGATGTCTCCGGTTCGGAACCAGCCGTCGGAGCTGAACGATTCGGCGGTGGCCTCGGGGCGGCGCCAGTAGCGGTCGAACAGGTGCGGTCCGCGAACCTCCACCATCGAATCTGCTCCGACGCGCAGATCCATCTCGGGCAAGGCGGTGCCCACCGTTCCGGGCTTGGGTGAACCGGGGGAGTTCGAGGTGATGATCCCGCATTCGGTCATGCCGTAGCGCTCGGTGATCGTGCGGCCGGTTCGTTCGGTGAACAGTTCGTGGACTTGGGCAGTCATCGGCGCTGACCCGCTGGTGAATAAGCGCATGTGGGCGGTGAGGTTTCGATCGAAGCGGTCGTCGGACAGGAGCCGGATGTAGTGGGTGGGCACGCCCATCAGCACGGTGGCCCCGGGCAGCCGCGTGATCACTGCGTCGGTGTCGAACCGGGGCAGAATCGTGATCTGCGCGCCGTGCACCATCAGCGGGTGAAGGGCCACAAAGAGACCGTGCACGTGGAATACCGGCAGCGTGTGCAGGAGGTGGTCCGACTCGCTGATTTGCCAAACCTCGGCCAACGCGTGGGCATTGGACAGCAGCCCCCGGTGGGTGATCACCGCGCCCTTGGACCGGCCGGTGGTGCCGCTCGTGAACAGCATCGCAGCCGGGTCGTCGGGCTTCACGTCGGCCACTGAGTGGTCGAGGGATTGGCTGTTGGCGGCAACCCCGAGCGAACCGTCACCTTTGATGCCCAGGGTCAGTCCTCGCCCTCGAGCCGGCGTAGTGACGAGGTGGGGCGTATCAGCATCGGCGACGAAACCGTCGACCTCAGCGTCGGTGTAGGCAGTGTTGAGAGGAACGAACATCACTCCAGATCGCAAGCAGGCCAGCCATAACGCGACGGCATCGGCAGACTTGTCGATCTGGACTACCAACCGGTCACCCCGCTCCACCCGGTGATCCATCAAGGCGTGGGCGAACTGAGCGCTGCGATCCGCCATCGTTCCGTACGTCAGATGCGATCCGTCTTCCAGGTGGAACAGAACTCTCCCCGGTTCGCCCACAGCGGTTCGCATGAGCGAGTAGAACAGGTTCGCGCCGGGCATCGCTGTCAACCCTATGCGGCGCACGAAACACAACAGAATCTGGCACGATAGATAGTTGTCCCCAGGAGGTTTCTGTTGGCGCTCATCGATGTGCCCGGTTTCATCACCGATTTGAAAGGTCACGCCGCCGACCACGGCTTCCACGTGCACGACGAGCGGCATTTCGT
>JABDJU010000216.1 GCA_013003325.1 Acidimicrobiales bacterium | reverse complement strand
GTTCTGACTTAGTCGTCGGTCTCGGCATTGAGAACATGATGGTGTCGAGCCCGCAGCCTCGCAAAGGGCACAACGTCCATTGCGCCGGCCGTGCCCCCTTTCGCCGTAGGCCGCGCGCCTGTGGGCTCCGCCGGAGCGGAGCCCACTGGCAGGGATCTCGATCGATCTCGGAGCCGACAATGTCGGATGACCGATTACCCGGAACGCCAAACCGTGGCGATCGAGATCCCAGTCCCTGAGTGCCCGGTCAGAGGATCAAGCCCTGTGGCCGGGTGACTCTTGTGTTGTTGCCTGGTCAGTATGGGCGTGCTGTTGTGCCGGCTCTAGGGTCGGAGGTCACCTCAGGGCGCAAAGTTCAGATACCGGATCCGCTGAGGTAGTACGCAACATCGTTGACCAGCTTGGTCAGCTTGGGGTGGTCGGTTTCGAACCGATCCAGGGCGTCGCGCAGACTACGACGGTGCTCTTCGGTGCGGTGGGCCTTGGCGTTGAGGGCAGTGCTTCGAAGTTCGGCCACGTGGGTCGGCTCCATCAGGGGATCATCGAGTGCGTCCACGAGGCGATCGATCACTTCGTCGTAGCCCGGACGCTTGTTGTCTTCGGTGGTCACTCGTTGTCCTTTCCAGCAGAGGTGGACTCGGCTTCGAGGTAGGCGGCCAGCGTATTCACGCTTCGCATCGATGGATACTCCCGCTCAGGTATTGATATACCAGTGGTTTCCCACAGGCGGGTCATCACGTTGGCATGATCCATCGAGTCGAGCTCGAACTCCTCGAAGAAGTCGATGGTGTGGTCGAGGTCCGGAAGCTCGTCCTCTACGTCGGGAGCGACGGCCGAGATCGCCTGCAATACGATCGTCGTCGCCTGATCGTGGTCGAGCGGTGTGCGAGATTCAGCCTTCATAGCTCCTCAGGATTCTGTAGGTAATGATCCAGTTTGGTCAAGAAACGGCTTCCCGTGGCGCCGTCGGTGGCGCGATGGTCGGCGCTCAGGGTTGCGACAACAACCGACCGGGGTTGAACCGCCCCGTCGACGATCCGGGGCTGGGGCTGGATCTTGCCGAAACCAACAAGAGCGACCTGGGGCGGGAAGATGACGCCGAAGACACGGTCAGCGCCGTTGTCTCCAAGGTTTGTGATCGTGATCGTGCCCCCCTCCATCCAGCTGCTCCGCAGCGAGTTGCTGCGAGCTCCCGCCACCCGGTCCCGGAGGGCATCCATCGTGTCGTCAACCGAGAGGGAGTCCGCGGCTGCGATGACGGGGGTGACGAGCCCACCGCGCCTCAACGAAACTGCGACGGCTACGTTGACCTCGGTCCCCGGTACGAATCTGCCGTCGATCCAGAACCCGTTGAGGGCGCCTACATCGGCGGCGGCCCGGGCGGCGGCCTTGATCAGGAGCGCAGCCGCGACGACCCGGTCCGATGGGTCCCGGTCGGCGTTGTGCTCGCTGAGCCAGTCGAGCGCCTTTTCGAGGTCGATCTCCGATTCGAGGTGGTAGTGGGGAATGTCCCGGTTGGCGATCGCCATCCGATCGGCGATCACTTGGCGCATGCGCTCCTGCGGCGATCGATCCAGCGGTGTCGGTGCCGGTGTTGGGGAGAGCGGCTGATCCGGTACATCCCGGGCGATGACGGCACCACCGGGCCCGGATCCGGTGAGGGCTGAGATGTCGAGGCCTCGCTGCTGGACGAGAGATCTGGCGTAGGGCGACGACAGCCGAGTGGTGGTCGGGGCCGCCGTCGACCCGACGGCAACCGTTGCCGGTGCCTCGACGATCGGCGCCGTAGGTGTTTCGGCCGGGGGTTCCTCGACGGCGGGGACAACCGCCGGTGGCTCGGAGGCCTTCGGCGCGTCCGCACTTGCAATCCTCAGAAGGGGGGTTCCGACCGGGATCTTCAACCCGGGTTCGACCAACATCTCTTCGACCGTCCCGGATTGCCAGATTTCGACATCGATATCCGACTTCTCGGTTGCCACCCGGGCGACGACGTCGCCGCGGTCGACGCTGTCGCCGGGGCTCACGTACCACTCGATCACCGTGCCTTCGTCCATGTCGGCTCCGAGCGAGGGCAGATCGAAGGTTTCGGTGGCATCAGCCATCGGTACCTCCCTCGGCGAGCATCTCTCGAGCGGCGCCGGCAATGTCCTCGACCGTAGGGATGGCGGCCTCTTCGAGATGTTTGGGGTAGGGCACGGGGACATCGACCGAGCTCAGCCGGCGGACCGGCGCATCGAGGCCGTAGAAGCAGTCCTCGGTGATACTGGCGGCGACTTCGGCAGCGAGCCCGACCGACTGCCAGCCTTCGTCGACGACCAGGGCCCTGTGAGTCCTGGCCACCGACGAGGCGAGCGTGGGACGGTCGAGAGGTCGCAGTGACCGAAGGTCGATCACCTCGATTGAGGCGCCATCAGCGGAAAGGGCGTCAGCGGCTTCGACCGCCTTGTGCACCAAGCCCGCAGAGGCCACGACGGTGAGGTCCGATCCCCTGCGCCGAATCGCGGCCGACACCAGATCGACCGGGCCGGGCTCGACCGGCTCCCTCCTGTTGTACAGGGTGGCGTGTTCGAAGACGATGACAGGGTCGGGGTCGGCCAGCGCCTGGCGCAGCATCCAGCGGGCATCGGTCACCGTGGCCGGTGCTACGACTTTGATCCCGGGAACGTGGGCGTACCAAGCCTCCAGGCTGTGGGAGTGTTGGGCGGCCAGTTGACGCCCGGCCCCGGTGGTCAGTCTGACGACCAGCGGGACGCCGAGCTGTCCGCCCGACATGTGGCGCAGCGTCGCCGCATTGTTGACGATCTGGTCGAGGGCTAGAAGGCTGAAGTTCACCGTCATGATCTCGACGATGGGGCGCATCCCTCCCAGAGCGGCACCGATTCCGGCGCCGACGAAACCCGATTCGGACAACGGGGTGTTGCGGACTCGATCGCGGCCAAACTCTTCGTGAAGGCCTTTGGTGACCGCATAGGTGCCGCCGTAGTCGGCGACATCTTCTCCCATGATGAAGACCCGCTCGTCTTCCTGCATCGCCTCCCGTATGGCCTCCCGCATCGCCTCGCGATAGGTCATCGTCGACGGCATCTGGGCGGACTGAGCCGGCGCCGGTTCGTGAACGGTCATGCTGTGACCTCCCGGTTGGATGCGATGCCGTCGCCAGCCCAGTCGTCGGGGTCGAGGATCGGCTCGCCTTTGGCGTCGTCGCCCGGTCGGGTGGGAGCGGGTCCGTACACATGGTCGGTGAGCGTGGCGGGGCTTTCCCACTCGGCTTCCTCGGCGAAGGCGACGGCGTCGTCGACTTCTTCCTGTGCTTGGGCCCATAGAGCCTCTTCGTCGGCCTGGGAGAGAGAACCGCGTTCGGTGAGCACACTGGCGTAGGAGGTGATCGGATCGCGCGACTTCCACTCTTCGATCTCGGACGGATCTCGGTAGAGGTCGGGGTCAAACATGCTGTGGGCCCGGAACCGGTAGGTCTTGAACTCGAGGAATACCGGCCCCCCACCTGAGCGGGACGTCGTGACGGCACGCTCCATTCCGGCGGCGACCGCCTCGACATCCATACCGTCGATCCGCCATGCCGGCATGTTGTAACTGCTCGCCTTGAGGGCGAGGTCGGTCTCCGATTCGCTCGACTCGAGCGAGGTTCCCATCGCATACAGGTTGTTCTCACAGCAGAAGATGACCGGAAGGTCCCACAGGGCGGCCAGGTTCATCGACTCGTGGAACTCGCCCTCGGCCATCGCTCCCTCGCCGAAGAAGCAGGCCGTGACCCGATCTCGGTTCTGCATCTGGTCGGCCATGGCCAGTCCGACGGCCAGCGGCAGGTGGCCCCCGACGATGGCGTTCCCGCCATAGAAATGCCGATCGGCGTCGAACAGGTGCATCGAACCGCCGCGGCCACCTGAACAGCCGGCTGCTTTGCCGTACATTTCGGCCATGATCGAGCGGGCGGTCACGCCTCGGACGAGGGCGTGGCCATGTTCGCGGTAGGTGCCCAACACATTGTCGTCGTCGCGGAGTTGGGGGAGCGCGCCAGCCGCGATCGCCTCTTCGCCGATGTACAGATGGAGGAATCCTCTGATCTTGGTTTGGCCGTAGAGCTCGGCACAGCGTTCCTCGAGCGTCCGAATCCGGATCATGTCCTTCAACAGACTTCGTTCCGATTTGCTCACGCCGGTACCTCCAGGGTGGAAAGATCGCCTTCTTCGGTCCCCAGCTCGCGCGCTTTGAGCAGCCGACGCATGATCTTGCCGCTCCGGGTGTGAGGCAGATTCTCGGCGAAGTCGATCTCGCGCGGAGCGACAGCAGGTCCGAGCTTCTTTCTGGAGTGAGCGATCAGCTGACGGCGGAGCTCATCACCGGGTTCGAATCCCGGCTTGAGCACGACGAAAGCCTTTACGATATTGCCGGCGGTGGGATCGGGTTTGCCGATGACGCCCGCTTCGACCACTGCAGGATGCTCGGTCAGGGCACTCTCGACCTCGAACGGGCCGATCAGGTGTCCGGCGGACTTGATGACATCGTTGTTCCGACCGACGAACCAGAAGTAGCCGTCGGCGTCGCGTCGAGCGAGGTCGCCCGAGTGATACCAGGGCCCTACGAAGCATGCTTCGTACCGCTCTTGCTGATCGAGGTAGCCGCGAAACATGGACGGCCAGCCCGCCCGCAGCGAGAGCTCGCCAACCGCGTCGACCTCGGTGACCTCAACCGGCTGGCCGTCGGCGTCGAGGACCAACTCTCCATCGACGTCGGTTTCGAGCAGGGTAGCGGTGATGCCAGGAAGCGGACGGCCCATCGACCCCGGCTTCACTACTTCACCGACGTAGTTGGAGATCGTGATCGCCCCGGTCTCGGTCTGCCACCAGTTGTCGAGAATCGGGACCTTGAAGACATCTTGGGCCCACTCGACGGACTCGGGATCCAAGGGCTCTCCGACGCTGCCCACCACTCGAAGCGATGAGAAATCGAATCCATCGGCGAGCTCCGCACCGATCTTCTGAAGCATCCGCAGGGCGGTGGGGGCGGTGTAGAGAATGTTCACGCGCTGCGTCTCGAGCGTGCGATACCAGCGTTCGGCATCGAATTCGGCTTCGTCGACGATGCTGGTGACACCGTTGACCAGCGGCGAAATGATGCCGTACGACGTGCCGGTAACCCATCCGGGGTCGGCGGTGCACCAGTAGACATCCCCTGGCTGCATGTCGAGCACCATCCGTCCGGTTGCGGCATGACCGATCACGGCGTTGTGCACGTGAATCGCCCCTTTGGGCTTACCTGTCGTACCGCTGGTGAAATGGAGCAGGGCCCGGTGTTCGGGCTCGGTTCTGACTGCGTCGAAATCATCGGACGCAGCAGCGAGCAGCGAGTCGAGATCGCTGACGATCGGGTCGTCGATCTCGTCGGCCCCCGGTCCGGCTATCAGTATGTGGCGCAGGTCCGGCAGGTCGGCACGGATCGACTTGACCTTGCGCCGGTAGAACTGGGCTGTCGTGACCATCGTGTCGATTCGGCCCAGACCCATACGCATCTTGATCGGGTCGGGGCCAAAGGCTGCAAACAACGGGGTGTACACCGCTCCCGCCTTGAGTGTGCCGAGGGCTGTGACGTACAAACTCGGGATCCGGCCCATGAGTGTTGCCACGCCCGTGCTGCCAAATCCGTCGAGCACATTGGCGAAACGGTTGGTTTGGGCCGTCATGTCGGCGTAGGTGAGATCGACCGCTTCCCCGGCCTTTGGCAACCAACGGATCGCAACGCGCTCGCCGTGTCCGTCCGCTACATGCCGATCGATCGCTTCGTAGGCGATGTTCAGGGCCTTGTCGTCGAACCCGGCGAGGCGACTGCGAGCGTTGGACCAGTCGAAGTGATCGCGAAGTGACTCGTATGTCTCCACGTTGCTCAGTTAGTCATGGCAAGCAGCAAGTCGAGAAGGGTCCAAGGTCATCGGCGGGCCCGTTCACAGATCGGCGCCGGTCCGAGGGAAAGGGACCGGCGCCGATTGGAGGTTCCACGTCGCCAATACGGGAGAGAAGCGACATGCACTACGACGCCGAGAAGACTCGATGTCAAGGAGAACTCAATCACTGTCGAGGCGCTTCAGGTAGGGCCGAAGGTCAGTCGTCTGTCATGTAGTGCTGCTGTACCAGCAGCGCATCCACCTGTGGTGTTTCGTCGTCGACGACGCGAGGGATCGATCGATCAGGAATCTCTGGCTCTTCGTCGTCGAGATAATGGACGACCGCATCCGGACTTGCCGGCGTGAAGGGGGTGCCGTCCACGAACTCGACATGCATGGCGTCGTCCTCGGCAGCCGGGGCTGGTTCCTCGCGGAGATCGTCGTCCGGGTAGAACTCCCAGGGCGTCTCCGCCGGTGGGCGGGGATTCTCTGCTCGCGTCATGTTCTCAAGTATGGAACGAACCGACGCCCCCCGTAGGGCATTCGGTCCCTTCTAGGACACGACGACAACGAGTTGGACCGAGACATAGATTGCGATCAGGGTCGAACCCAGCCGCCAATCGAACCGTCGGCTGCGGGCCACGAGGATGGTAGCGATAGCCATGGCCGCCGCGGCGAGGCCAACTCCGAGAAGCACGTCGTCGCTCACCGCGGAGCCGAACAGCGCGGGGCCGATTCCGACCGACAGCGTCGAATCGACGAAGCAGGCGCCAAAGATCCCCCCGATGGCCATCGACGACGCACCCCTTCGAATCGCAGTCCAGTCGACCGCGAGTTCTGGCAGCGACGTGCCCAAAGAGAGGGCGATGAAACTTCCGACGAATTCGGGAATCGAGAACGCCTCCGCAAGCTCCAGGAACGAGCGAATGACGGCGATCGCGAACGCGCCGACCAGCGCAAGCCAAAACAGGGTCACCACCACGTTCCTCGGTGCGGCGGTTCCGCGCTTTTCGGCCATGGAGTTCGGTCGCAGCTCCTCGTGACCCAGAAGCACCGTCCCGCCGAACCAAAGCAAGATCAGAACGGCACCGTCGAACCGGCTCAGGTTGCCGTCTTGGGTGAACACCCACACGACAACCGCGGCGAAAAAGCTGGCGGCACCGATCGAGATCACAAAGTTGCGCTCGGCCTTGATCGACGGGCTGGCCAAACACAAGATCCCCAAGATGAGGGTGATCTGGGTGAGCACCGAACCCATCGAGTCACCCACATTCACATCTCCGTGATCGGTCGCCGTGGCGACGATCGAGTTGGCGATCTCAGGCAGGTCGGTGCCGATCGACATCACAGTCAACCCCACCAGGGCGGGAGAGAACTTCGTGGCTTCGACAACCTGGAGGGCGGCGTTCACGGCTCGGCGGCTCGCCACGGCCGTGCCGAGGATCCCGACGGCCAGCACGACAAACCAGACCGCTATCAACGGTTCACCTGCTCATTCGGTGGCCGAGGCCAGGAGCGGTCCGACCAGGTCACGAAGCGACACGATTCCTTCCGTGTCCGCATCGCACACGACGAGATGGCGGACGCCGGCCACGGTCATCAGGATCGCAGCGGCGCCGATGTCCTTTTCCGCATCGATGGTGAGTGGGTCCTTGGTCGCCAATTCGCCGGCGGTCCGATGTTGCTGGCTTTCTGCTATCGCGCCGAGGATGTCCCGCTCGCTGAGAATGCCGGTATCGCCACTCTTGTACTTCACCAGAAGAGCTCCGCAATCGAAGAGCTTCATCCGCCGCGTGACCAAATCGATCGTGTCGTTCTCGTCGGCGGTGAGTACGACGAACTCTGTCACCGTTCGTACCGGATCGTGGATGTCGCCAGCCGGAACCTTCGGCGGCCGTCGTCGAACGGGCATCAGTTTCTCCTTGTGCGTCCTCCGGACCGTAGGGTGACAACGAGGATCTGCAGAATGGCCTTTTGTCCCATTCGTTGCCGAGATGTCGTGACGTTTGGCCCTACCGCTGTCGCTGGCGAGACCCGACGCTCACGGTGAGCCAGCAACGACACGGTCGAGGAGGGCCACCATGCGACACGACAGGCTCGGTGACTCAGAATCTGGTCAAGCGGTCCAGATTCCGCTGTGGAGCGAAACCGATCCTGCCTCCGATGAGAAAGCCGACGAGCGTTGGCCGCTCGATCCGGGAACGCGCGAATGCGGTCGTCGCGGCGTCCTCAGGGCCCGCAAAGCCCTCGAACATCGACCCAAGACCGCCACTGGCCCCCGAAGCCGCACAGCCGCCACGGCGGTGGTGCTAGGCATCTTCGGGGCGGCTCTCGCACGTATCGTCACGAGCTGAGGTCGATCAGCCACCAAGAGCGACCGTTTGGCACCCCGTCGCGAATTAATTCGCGACCTGGGCAAATTTATTGTGTCCCTGATGAGCGACGCCCGGACCTCAAGTCCTAGTCTTTACCGGTCGTTCAAGGAGAGGTGGCAGATCACGTGAAACACGGACCATTGGTAGTGCCCGGACCGCTGGCGATCGCTCGGCACTCATGGCCCAAGGTTCTGGAGGGCAAAATCATCCCACTGGTCCTCTTCCTGGGATTCCTCGACCTGCTCGGAACCACCGGGGCATTGCTCTCGGCCCTCGGCTGGTCCGTCGCGGTTGTGGTGTACCGGATGGCGACCGGTTCGACCGTGCCCGGCCTTGTGATCCTCAGTACGATCGGACTCGCGGCCAAGACCGCCCTGGCCTTGGCCACCGGAAGCCTCGTGGTCTACTTCCTCCAGCCCACGATCACCACCGCCCTGGTCGGCTTCGCCTTCCTGGCGTCGGTACCGCTGAAACGCCCGCTGGCGGAGAAGCTGGCCCACGACTTCTGTCCCTTCGATGCCGAGACCGCAGCCCACCCGATGCTCCGTCTCTTCTTCCTGAGGTTGTCGCTGCTCTGGGCTTTCACCAGCCTGGTCAACGCCGGCTTCACCCTCTGGCTGCTGTTGACCCAAGAAGTCACCACGTTCGTCCTGATCAAGTCGTTCACCGGTCCCACGTTCACCGCCGCGACCCTCGGGATCGCCGTCGTGTGGTTCCGTCGCCGGCTCCGCTCAGCAGGCTTCCAACTGCATTTCGGCAAGACCATGACCATGAGCGCTGCCGCCGCCTAGCCGGCGGGCACCTCCATGGCTCCTCAGATCGTCGCTCACCGTGGCGGAAACTCTGTCGAGCAACTCAAGACCGCCGAGTCGGTGACCTCGGTCATCGAGGTCGATCTCCATCTGGGTGCCGAAAGACGAACAGAGGCCCGTCACGCCAAGCGTCTCTGGTTCACCGGTCGTCTATGGGAGCGCTGGTATCTGCTGCCCAGGGGGCAGTCCGGCGTGTGGTTTCGCGACATCGTCGAATCGGCCCGCCCCGACACGCAGTTCTGGCTCGACCTCAAGGGAGCTGACCCGCGTTTGCCGGGGGCGGCGCTGGCTGAGATCCCGAACGATCGAATTGGGTTTGTGAGCACCAAGTCGTGGTGGCTCCTGCGCCGATTCTCAAGCTTGGGTCGGATCAGAACGCTGCGATCGGCTGGTAACCGATTCGAATTGGTGCTGTTGCTCCTGCGACTGACCCTGCCCACCGATGTCGATGGGGCCGTCGTGCACTCCCGACTTCTCAGCGAGGGTGTGGTCTCGAGACTCAAACGACGGGGCATTGTCTTCACCTGGGCGGCCAACGACCTCGACCTCATCAGCGAGCTGGCCCGATGCGGCGTCGACGGATTCATTCTCGACGATCTCGCCATCGCCGACGCCGTAGCTGATCTCGGCGGGTAGCGGCTCGTACAGCCACGCCGCCCCGAGACCCACCCCGGCAACGATGGCTCCGAGGATGCCGTCGATCACATAGTGGTTTGCGGTGGCGATTATCGCGAAGCTCATGGTGATCGGGCTGAGAACGGCGAAGGCGCGCACGAAACGATTGGAGACGGCGAGATACAGCGCCACCCCGACCAGGAGATTCCAGCCGACGTGCAGGCTGGGCACTGCGGCGTACTTGTTTACCAGATCAGGCGGCTGAAGGATCCGGTAGGAGGTCGAGAGCTCGGTGACGGTGTCGACGAAGCCGTCGAGCATCCGGGGCGGCGCGACCGGAAAGCGAATGAAGATGGCCAGGCCGATCAAGCCCGAGACAAACATCGCATTGCGCATCAGGATGTAGTGGGCTCGACGGTTTCGATGCAGCCATATCAACGCGATGATGATCACCGGCCAATGCAGCCAGATGTAGGCCCAGTTCGACAGCGTGGTCAACACCCGCGAAGACGTCACGATGGCCTGGAGCCCGAGCTCCCAATCCAGACCCACGCTCTCCTCCCACTCGAGGATCCGCTGACCGTTCTCGAGCGCAGCGGACTCGGCCCCTTCGGTCTGGCCCCGGACGGCGAAGTAGAGGAAGATCCCGAGCCCCACGATCATGACCTGACGAGCCAGCTCGGCCCACGACCGCTCCGGCGCGGGTAAACCAGTGCCGGCCGGCTCAACCGGCTTCGCAGCATGTGAGGCCATTTCTTGTCGAACCAAACCTTACCTCCAGGAAGGAACTGCTCGTCTGGCTGGGCCGACCTCCCGGCTGGCGTGGAGCCGGTCGGCTTCATTAGGCCCACATACCAGCATTGTCGAAACTGGCTTCGATTTAAAGAGACCAATGTCATTGCGTCTTCAAGCCCTTGAAGTGGCCCAGCATGTTCGACCACGGCCTGACCGGGACCTTTGTCCCTAACCCGGGTCCGGTTCCCGATCCAAGATGGCTGGCAGTGAGCCCACCACCCGATAGCGCGTCCCCGGCTGACACCGGAACGCTCGACCTTCGACGCGCTCACGCGATCGAAGCCGACGCGATTTGCCGGTCGTTGGGAACCGATCCGCAGGTGGGCCTCAGCGACGAGCAGGTCGCCTCCAACCGGGCTCGCTATGGATCGAACGCACTGGAGGCCAGGGACGCCACGCCGTGGTGGCGAGCCCTCGCCGCCCAGTTCGCCGACCCATTGGTCTACCTGCTCCTCGGCGCCCTGGCTATCAGCCTGGTGCTCTGGGTTCTGGATGGAGGTGAACACCTGCCCTTCGACGCCATCGCCATCGCCGCGATCGTTGTCTTGAACGCGGTGATCGGGTTCGTGCAAGAGAGCAGGGCCGAACAAGCCGTTGCTGCGCTCCAACAACTCAACGCCGGCCGGGCCGTCGTTCGGCGGAACAACACCGAAGTCGACATCGCATCCGATGAGGTTGTCGTCGGCGATCTTCTCATCCTGGGTGAGGGAGACGCCGTGGCCGCCGACGCCCGCATCATGATTCCCGCCGGCATCCAGACACTGGAGGCGCCCCTCACCGGAGAGAGCACACCGATACCCAAGGATGAACGGTCGGTGCCCTCCGAGACCCCGGTGGCCGATCGATCGAACATGGTCTTCTCCGGTACCTCACTGGCGGC
>JABDJU010000212.1 GCA_013003325.1 Acidimicrobiales bacterium | reverse complement strand
GCATCGTGAAGAAATCAGGGGCTTGGTACACCTACGAGGGAGAGCAGATCGGTCAGGGTCGTGAAAAGGTGAAGGAGTTTCTGACGGAGAACCCCGAACTCACCATGGAAATTCAAGACCGGGTGCTGCGTGAAGTCGGTCTCCTCGGAGGAGACGAGGAGCCGGTCGGTGATCTCGACAGCGATGATCCCGAGCTGGATCGTCCGATCGATCTGAGCTGACGCACCACGGGGCAACGAAGTACCCCACAACTGTGCCGGGCCCCAGCGGCCCGGCACAGTTCGCTATCGCCGCTGCTACCGCCGAGGGCCCTAGATTGAGGGTATGGAACGCCCCGTCCACGCCGTCATCTTCGACATGGACGGGGTCTTGGTCGAGTCTGAGTCGCTGTGGCGTCGAGCCGAGCAGGACGCCTCTGACCGGCTCGGACTCGGACTGCGCGAAGCGGACTTCGAAGGCACCATGGGTGTGCGCATGCGCGAGGTAGCCCAGATCTGGTACGAGCGCAGCCCCTGGGAGGGGCCGTCGGTCGACGAGGTCGCCAACAGCGTCGTCGACCAGGTGGTCGAACTCGTCAAGGGTGCCGAGGCCCTGCCCGGCGTGCACGAAACGATCGCTCTCGCCCGAGCCAACGGACTGTGTATCGGCCTGTGCACCAGCAGCGACACCGTGCTGATGAACGCCGTGTTGGACTCACTCGACCTCAACGATGCCTTCGATGCAACCCACAGCGCAGAGAACGATGAGTTTGGCAAGCCCCATCCGATGCCCTATCTGAAGGCGGCTGCGAAACTTGGTGTCGATCCCGGTGCATGTGTTGCCATCGAAGACACGGTCAGCGGGGCGGTGAGCGCCAAGGCAGCCCACATGCGGGTGGTGGCGGTCCCCGACCCCGCCAATTCCGGTGACGGCCGATTCGGTTTTGTCGATCTGTCGCTCGAGTCGCTCACCCAGTTCGACGGTGCGGCGTTGCAGGCGCTTCGGCAGGGGAGGAGAACCCCCAGTGTGTCGCGGCCCAGATTCCATCGTGCTTTCCCGGTCGATGAGCTCGCCGATGCCCGTTGGTTCTACGGCGAGGTCCTCGGCTGTCGCGAGGGACGCTCGGCTGACAGCTGGATCGACTTCGATCTCTACGGACATCAGGTGGTGGCCCATTTGGCGCCCGCTCCCGTGCCGGCGGCTACGAATGTGGTCGATGGTCACGACGTGCCGGCTGAGCATTGGGGCCTCCTGCTCCATCCTGCGGCGTGGCGAGATCTCGTGGCCCGCCTCGAGGCACAGGGTGATCGAATCCGGTGGATCATGAAACCCACCACACGTTTTGCCGGCGCCGTGGGAGAGCAACACACCTGCTTTGTGCTGGACCCGGCGGGGAATGCGCTGGAGTTCAAAGCATTTGCCAACGATGACGACGTCTTCGCCCGCTGACCAGCGCCACACTCGACAGAACCCGTTGAAGGAGAACACCGCATGCAACTCGGAATGATCGGACTCGGTCGAATGGGCGCCAATCTGGTGCGCCGCCTCCATGCCGACGGCCACGAGTGCGTGGTCTACGACGTGAACCCCGACTCGATTGCCACCCTGGTCGATGACGGCGTCGCCATCGGTGCCGACAGCGAAGCCGACCTGGCCTCCAAGTTGGATGCGCCCCGCGCGGTGTGGGTGATGGTTCCGGCCGCCTACGCCGGCGGCGTGGTGATGAGCATGGCTGAGCACCTAGAGCCCGACGACATCATCATCGACGGCGGTAACACCCACTACCCCGAAGACATCAAACGGTCTGACGAGCTCTCTCCCCGCGGGATCCACTACCTCGACATCGGCACCAGCGGCGGGGTCTTCGGGCTCGAGCGCGGCTACTGCCTCATGATCGGTGGTGACATCGACGCAGTGGAACGATTGGACCCGATCATCCGGACCCTCGCTCCCGGTGTCGACGCCGCCGCCCGCACCCGGGGCCGCGACGGCGAGCCAGCCCAGGCTGAGTTCGGCTACCTCCACTGCGGCCCGGTGGGGGCCGGGCACTTCGTGAAGATGGTCCACAACGGCGTGGAGTACGCCATCATGCAGGCCTACGCAGAGGGGTTTGCGCTGCTCGACCGGGCCGACGTGGGCACCGAAGAACGCATTCGCGATGCCGAGACCGCACCGATGGCCGACCCTCGCCTGTTCCAATACGAACTCGACGTGCCAGCCGTTGCCGAAGTATGGCGCCGGGGCAGCGTGGTGGGATCGTGGCTGCTCGATCTCACCGCCGCAGCCCTGCAGGAGAATCCGGCGCTCGACAACTTCGCCGGCCGAGTGTCCGACAGTGGTGAGGGCCGCTGGACCGTTCTCGCCGCCGTCGAGAGCGGAACGCCGGTGCCGACCATCGCCGACGCGCTGTTCAGTAGATTCGCCAGCCGCGACAATGCTGAGTTCGGGAACAAGGTGCTGTCGGCGATGCGCAGCGAGTTCGGCGGCCATCACGAGAAGAAGGACTAGTGATGAGTCCTCGCATCTACCCGAGCGACCCATCCTCCGAAGCCCTGATCCTCTTCGGCATCACCGGTGATCTGGCCCGCAAGAAGCTGTTCAGCGCGCTCTACAAACTGGAGCTGGACAACCAGCTGAACATGCCCGTGATCGGCGTCGCCAGCTCTGACTGGACCATCGATGAGCTCCGTGGGAACGCTCGCGAGGCGTTGGAAGAAGGCGGCCTCGACATCGATGACAACGTGTGGGATCGATTCGCCGATCGTCTCGACTATGTGTCGGGCGACTATCGAGATGCGTCGACCTTCGAACAGGTTGCGGAAAAGGCCGCCGGCAAATCGTGCCCGGTGGCCTACCTGGCCATCCCGCCGTTCCTTTTCTCCACCGTGGTCGACGGTCTCGCTGCGGCAGGACTGAACGGCGGTCGGGTCGTTCTCGAAAAGCCCTTCGGCCGCGACCTGGCCAGCTCGCGAGAACTCGATGCTGCGGTGCTGGCCCACTACCCCGAGGAACGGATCTACCGCATCGACCACTTCCTGGGCAAGGAGCCAGTGCTCAACCTGCTGGTGTTCCGGTTCGCCAACAGCATCTTGGAGCCACTGTGGAACCGGCAGCACATCAACAGCGTCACGATCAACATGTTCGAAGACTTCGGCGTCGAAGGCCGGGGCAAGTTCTACGACGAGGTCGGAACGGTGCGGGATGTTGTCCAGAACCATTTGTTGCAGATACTGGCTCTGCTGGCGATGGAGCCCCCGGTGTCCGACGACGCCGACGCCCTCAACGACGAAACCGTGAAGGTATTGAAGTCGATGCGATCGATGGACCCGGCCAAGGCGTGGCGGGGCCAGTACGGCGGCTACCGGAGTGAGCCGGGCGTGAAGATCGACAGCGACACCGAGACCTTCGTTTCGGTCCGCTGCGAGATCGACAGTTGGCGGTGGGCTGGTGTCCCGTTTGTGATCCGCGCCGGCAAGGCGATGGATCGCACGATCACAGAGGCGGTTGTGGAGTTCAACGCTGCGCCTCGCGCCCTGTTCTCAGAAGGCAGCTTCCAACCCCGCCCGAACACGATGCGGTTCGAACTCAAACCAAACGACGTGATCGAGCTGAACATGCAGGCCAAGCGACCGGGGGAGAGCTTGAAGAGCGAGCCGGTGAAACTCGAGGTCGACCATCATGGCCTCGAGTTCGGTCCTAGCCCGTATCACCGCTTGCTCGGCGATGCCCTGCTCGGGGACAAGCGGCTCTTCGCTCGCGGCGACATGGTCGACCAGGCGTGGCGGGTGGTCCAACCGATTCTCGAGTCGCCGCCGCCGGTCGAGCAGTACCGATACGGCGCCGACCCGTCCGAGCTGGGATGACTGCGACCAGTCACACCGTCGCCATCGATCTCGGCGGAACCAACGTTCGCGCCGCCTTGGTCGATTCCTCAGGTGCGATCGTCGATCGAATTCAGCGGCCGACCCCGCACACCCATCCCGAGCCGACCGTGATTCTGGAGATGATGTCTGAGGTGACCGGGATGCGTGAACCTGGTCGTGCTGTCATCGGCCTGCCCGGCGTCATCAACCACGAGACCGAGAGCCTGGTTCAGGCCCCCAACATTCCTCAAGGTTGGATCCCCTACCTCACTGAGGCGTGGTTCGAGCAACGTTGTGGGTACGAAGTGTCGTTCGCCAACGATGCCGATCTGGCCGCCGTCGGGGAAGCCAACTTCGGCGCCGGTAGGGGAGAGCGAGACGTCGTGTACGTCACGATCAGCACCGGAATCGGTGCCGGCATCGTGGTGGGCGGAACCTTGGTTAGAGGGGCGCTGTCCGGTGGCGAGATCGGCCATACCGTGATCGACCGTCAGGCGGCGATGGAGCACCGGCCGGCAACGGTCGAGCTGCTCGGGTCCGGTACGGCGATGAACCGTGAGGCCCGAATCGCCGGTTTCTCCGAACAGGGCAAGGATTTCGTCGATCTCGTACGAGCCGGGAATCGGCCGGCGATCCAAATATTCGACAGAACGATGACGGCCGCGGCGTTGGGGGTCGCCAATCTTTGTTGGTTGGTGGTGCCCGAGGTCGTGGTGGTCGGCGGGGGACTGGGCCGCAACACCGATCTGGTCGTGCCGATCATCCGCAGAGTGCTCGACGAACACGGCCCGGCGTCGTCGCTCACCACCAGGATCGTGGTCGCGGAGTTGGGCGACGATGCTGCACTGTCGGGAGCGGCCGCATGGTGGTATGCAGTGGGGAGGGAATGATGGCTGACGATGACATTGATATCCAGGTTGAGTCTGTGGAGCCCGAACGGTGGGCGGCCAGGGCAGCAGACCTCACCTCGGCAGAACTGACGCGGGCGCTGCGCGACAAGCCTCGGGCCACGCTTGCGGTGAGCGGGGGTCGTTCTCCCCGGGCCTACTTCCAGGAGTTGTCCAGCAGAAACGTCGCTTGGGATCGCATAACCATCCTGCAGGTCGATGAACGTGAGGTGCCCGAGGGATCCCCGGAGCGCAACCTCACCGATCAGATCGAAAGCTTCGGTGACCTCGACGCCCACTGGTTGCCGCTTCCGGTGTCGGCGGCAGAAGATCCCCGGGCCCTCAAGGCGTTCGTCGAGGATCTTCGCAATGACGCCGGCAATCCGCCGGTAATCGACGTGATTCATCTCGGCCTCGGCGACGACGGACACACGGCCTCGCTCGTGCCGGGCGACCCGGTGCTGGAGGAACAGCATCACGTCATCGCCCGCACCGAGCTGTACAACGGCACCCATCGGCTCACGTTGACCGAGCCGGTCCTCAGCCGAGCCGGCCTGATCTTGTGGCTGATCTCCGGGGCCAACAAGGCCGATGCCGTGAGCAGACTTCTCGCTCGCGACCCATCGATTCCAGGCACATTGGTGAAGGCAAAACGCCAGGTTCTTGTCGCCACCCCCGACGTGTTCGAACTCTGACCCAGGGGGCTCGGCGTGACCTCTGACGCCTTCAGCGGCGAGCGCTTCAGGCCGATGGAGTGTTCACCGAGAGCATGACCCAACCGAACCGACGGTTGGTGATAGCTTGCCGAACCCCTTCCCAGTAGGCGACCCTATGAAGATCACTCCTGCCCGGCGTCTGGCTTCCCAGCGCCGGGCCTCCTCATCTCGCCGGCCCACGAGCGCCCACACATCGAGCCGCCATCGCGCTGGTCATCCCTTGGCTGATGGAGACCTGGGCGGTCGGCCTGGTGGGCTCGAACGCCGATCCTTCGATGCCAGGGTGCTCACCGGCGAATCGCCGCTCGCCCGGGCCCGACGGGTCGTGGTGGCCGTTGCGCCGGCCGTGATGCGGTGGGTGGGTCAACAGCTCGGCACGTTGTCGCGGATTTCGGCTCGCCCGGCGGCCCGGGCTCGGATGGCATCGGCGAACACGATCCGCCGTCAACCGATGGTCGTTCGCGTCCTCTTGGTGCCCCTGGCATCGTTGTTCGTGGCGATGGGCGTCGCGTTGCAGATCACCTCGGGTCTCGGCGTCGGTCCGGGCGACATGGTTGCCAGCGGTCTGTCGGCGGCTACCGGTTTGTCGTTCGGGAGCGCCGCCATGCTGATGTCCGGCACGCTGGCGCTGATCGCGACGGCGCTGGGCCGACCCCCGAAGATGGGAACGTTGGTTAATGTGGCTCTGATCGCCCTACTGATCGACCTCTTCTTGCCTCTGGTGGCGATCGAGGGCGGGTACCTATCACGACTTCTCCACTTCGGCGTCGGCTTGTGGTCGGTCGGCCTCGGCATCGGCTGCTTGCTGCATGCCCGGCTCGGCATCGGGACCCATGAGGCCCTCAGCCTGGCGATTTCAGATCACACCGGCATCGCGGTAGGGCACGTGCGCCGAAGTCAGGAACTCAGCTTGCTCGCGTTGGGGCTGGTGCTCGGCTCCCAGTTCGGGATCGGAACATTTCTGGTCGCCCTGTTCATCGCGCCGGTGATCAGTGCTGGAACGGCCACAGTCGGCAAGGCACTCACAACTCTGGCAACCACCTTCGACGTGCCCGAAATCGACGCCCACGTCGCTGATATCAGCTTCTGACGAGCCAGCGGTTGACCAAGGTGGGCGGGCCGAAGGCCCGAGGGTCACCGAAGGTCGTTCGCCGTAGAATCGGAGGGTGAGCAAGCGGTACCTGGTGCAGACCTTCGGCTGCCAAATGAACGAGCACGATTCGGAACGCATCGCCGGTCTGCTCGAGTCCGATGGCTACTCCCAGACCGACGATCAGTCCCAGGCCGACGTGATCGTGGTCAACACCTGTTGCATCCGGGAGAACGCCGACAACAAGCTGTACGGGGCCCTCGGGAACATGAAGCAGCTCAAGGCAGACAACCCCGATCTCCAGATCATGGTGGGCGGCTGCCTCGCTCAGAAGGACCGTGACCTCATCCAGCAGCGGGCAGGCCATGTCGATGTTGTGTTCGGTACTCACAACGTTCACCGGGCAACCGAGCTGCTCAGCGACGCCCGCACCAACGGACCGATCACCGAGATCTGGGAAGCGGCCGATCCCGACGATGCTTTCCCTTCGGCCCTGCCCGCCCGCAGGGAACTCGACTACGCAGCGTGGCTCACCATCCAGGTGGGATGTGACAACTCGTGTGCGTTCTGTATTGTGCCTGCGGTCCGCGGAGAGGAAATCAGCCGGACGCCCAACGACATCGTCGCCGAAGCGGAGCGGTTGGCTGCCGACGGGGTCACCGAGATCACCCTGCTGGGCCAGAACGTCAACAGCTACGGGCGCGACCTCGCGCTGGCAGCTCGCAGGGCCGGGAACCAAGCCGTGCGTATACGGCCGGCGTTCGCGCAGTTGCTGCGCAGCGTGAGTGCCGTGCGGGGGATCCGGCGGGTCCGGTACACCTCGCCTCACCCCAAAGACATGACCGCCGAAGTATTCGACGCCATGGCCGAGACCCCCGAAGTGATGCCGCATCTGCATTTCCCGCTTCAGTCCGGTTCGGACCGGATCCTTACGGCCATGCACCGGGGCTACACCGCCGACCGCTTCCTCACCAAGCTCGCCGCCGCCCGAGCCACGATCCCCGACCTCGCCGTGACAACCGACATCATCGTTGGCTTCCCGGGCGAGACCGACGACGACTTCGAGCGCACTCTCGAGGTGGCGGCCGCAGCCGAGTTCGATAGCGCCTTCACCTTTGTGTACTCGCCACGGCCTGGCACCGAGGCCGCCGAACTGGTCGATGATTTCT
Organism: Acidimicrobiales bacterium; assembly: GCA_013003325.1. GTDB lineage: Bacteria > Actinomycetota > Acidimicrobiia > Acidimicrobiales > SZUA-35 > JABDIY01. The sequence goes on along the minus strand of JABDJU010000212.1, from coordinate 1,702 downwards.
GCGACCCCGCCGTGGTGAAGGATCGCTACGCCCGGCTCCGCACCGTGACCGAACGCAGCGCGCTCGCCAAGCACAGCGAGCGCATCGGGCGGCTCGAAGAGGTGATCGTCGAAGGTCCATCGAAGAAGGATCCGTCGCGACTCACCGGTCGCACCGGACAGAACAAGCTCGTTCACTTCGATCGACCCGACGGGCCCCTGCGGCCCGGAACCTATGCCCGGGTTGAGGTGACCGAGGGTCACACCCAGTACCTGATGGGGGACTTCCTCGAGGTCACGACCAAAGCGACGCACCGAACCCGCATCCCGGTCTTGTGAGCGCCATCCATTTTACGGTGCCGGTTGCGGCTGATCCGCATCGCGTCGCGAAACGGTTCGAAGAGGCTGCCAAGAACCCGTCGGAGTTCGTCTACATGTTCACGACTTCAGACGACATCTACGCCGAGGTCGCCGAGGGCGGCGATGGTGTCTGGCGGGTCTGGGTGGAGGGCCCTCAGTTCACCAGTCGTGGGACCGCAGCGGTTGCCTCTCGTCACAACGGCGAGTCCGACATCGACATCCAGGTCGACGTTCGGGGCAAGGGTTTCTTCGGCTTTGCCAGCCCCCTCCTCGCCCTCGCCGCCGGTCGGGTGGAAGACGAGGCTGCCCGGGCCCTCCAACACGAGTTCGGAGCGCCGTCCAGCACCTGAGAGATGCTGGCATGCCAGGCTCAGTCGGTCCACACTGGGCCGATGCCGTGGCAGCTTCTCGAATACTCGTCATGGGTCGTCGTCACCCTGGCCGGGTTTCGGATTGCGCAGAAGCTCTTCGTGACCGGAGGGCGTGCGTTTCCCTTCGGTGCGAAGCGGCTCGATACGCTCATGACGACCGGCGTTCGGCGCGGCTTGAACCGAGTAGATTTTCGGCTGTTGCTCATCGAGAGCCCGCGGTTTCCCCTCGCGATTCAGTCCGGGCATGGCAACTTCGCCAGCCTGCCGGCAGAGGTGATCGAGCACGTCCCGCCCCTCCTGGAAGAAGCGATCGCGTTCGCTCAGCAGATCCCGGACGAGAAGCGCCGCATCGGGGTGATCTCGCATCGGGAACGCGGCCGACGCGGGAAGATCACAGTATCGGCGACCGGAAACCCGGACCGGCCGGTCAACGTGAAGGTGAAACCCTGGGTTGAGGGCGCCGTGATCGGTGGATATCGGCTCACGCTCACCCAGGCGTCTGCTCTCGCGGAAGCGATGAACTCGTACCTAACCAGTGTTGCGCATGCCCGCCGCTACGCCATTGACCGTCAATAGCAAGGCTCGCCGCACGCTCGGATCCATGTGGTCGCCACCGCTTGCCAGGCTCTCGGCCGATGCCTGGGCCCGTGATCGAGCCAGCAGATCGACCTGGAGCACATGGAGGGGATCCAGATAGAAGGCGCGCGTCGCCAACGTCCGGCGCAACACGGGCAGATCGCCGAGGATTTCCCGTCCGGTGACGGCCTGGATCTCGGTGAGGGTGCGAGTGTGCTCGGCTTCTACCACCTCGAACAGGTGCTTGTGCTCGTCCCTCACAAGGGCGTCGACGTACCGCTGGGCGATGCCGAGATCGGTCTTGGCCAAGGTCATTTCCACATTGCTGAGGAAGGTCTGGAGGAACCGCCAGTTGGCGAACATGTCGGCCAGCACTTCACCCTGCCCGGCCTCTCGAACCGCGGCGAGGCCCGAACC
>JABDJU010000207.1 GCA_013003325.1 Acidimicrobiales bacterium | reverse complement strand
GGTGCGTGGCTCACCCAGGCGGGTGCGCTGCTGGCGAACCCTCAGGTCGCCGCCGTGGCACCGCGGGTCAGGAGCGGTGCCTCGAGCGGCCCGGTGCGACGCTGGGGACAGGTGAGGCCCGCCCTCGATCTCGGTCCAAAGAGATCGGCCGTTCGACCTAGGACCAGGGTCCCCTATGTTCCTACCGCGGCGCTCGTCGTTCGTCGCGATGCGCTGGAGGCCGTCGACGGCTTCAACGATCGGATGCTCTTGGGCGAAGACGTCGACCTGGTCTGGCGACTGCACGATGCCGGCTGGACGATCCGATACGAGCCGGACCTGGTTGTCGAACATCGCGTTCGTCCCAATCTCCGTCGCTGGATTCTCCAGCGGTTCCGATACGGGCGCAGCAACGCAGTGCTGGCCGAGGCCCACCACCAGCACGTGGCCGCCCTCGAACTCACATCGTGGAATGCCGTACTGATGCTGGGGCTCGCCCCCTGGCGACCGGCCAGGGCCGCAGCGGCTGTCGCGGCCGCCGCCGGGCCGATCGTTCTGCGCGCTCGCCTAGCGAACCGATGCGAGCACCCGGGACGAATGGCTCTGATCTTGCAGCGCGACGGCGTTTTGTATGCACTCGACGCAACGGCCCAGGCGCTGCGGCGCTCCTACTGGCCTGTCGTCGCCGTGTCGTCGATCCAAAGCCGGCGCGCCCGCTGGCTGTCACTCGCCACCGTGGGCGCTGCGATGATCCGATGGTTGGTCCAGGGTCGGCCGGTTCCGCTCCACCGTTGGCTTGCCGCCGGCGCCGCCGATGACCTTGCCTTCGGAGCCGGCGTCTGGTGGGAATCGCTTCGGCGCCGCTCGTTTCGGGCGCTTCGGTTGCATCTCAGCAGGCTCGATCGTTTCCTGCCCGACGACATCCCGCCGGTCACTCGACAGTGATGCGGTTGTTGGCCGCCACGTCACTGAACCACAACGCACTCTTCTTCGGAATCCGTTCCAGGGTGTGAGAGTTGACCTCGACGATTCCGAACGTCGGGCCGTAGCCCCAGGCCCACTCGAAATTGTCGAGCATCGACCACACCAGGTACCCCTCGATCGGAACGTCCTCCTGGATAGCCCCGTGTACCTGCTCCAGGTGATCTCGGACGAACTCGATTCGGTCGTCGTCGAGGATCCGGCCCTCGTGACGGAGATCGTCGGGCATCGGGCATCCGTTCTCGGTAATCAGAAAGGCCGGAATGTGATATCGATCGTTGATCCAGCGCAACAGCTTGCCGAAGCTGGGCGGATGGATTTCCCACCCCATGGTGTTCCGACGAGTTGCCTCGGGCAGGGTGAAGCTGTTGTCGGCTGAGGCGAACTCGCGGGTGTAGTAGTTGATGCCGAGCAGATCGATGGGAGCCGAGATGATCTCGAGGTCGCCGTCGAGGACCTCGTGCTGGTCCCACTCGAAATACTGTGCGGTATCGGCCGGGTAGCCACGCCCGGTAATCGGGTCGGCATACCAGTGATTCTCGAGATGATTCCGGTGATGAGCGATCTCGATGTCGGCCGCCGCGTCGGTGGCTGGCTCGATCGGGGTGAAGTTCAACACGATGGCGAGCCGCGAATCGGGGGCGCCGGCCCGGATGCGTTCGCCCGCCAGCCCGTGGGCCAGCAGGAGGTGATGTGATGCTGCGAACCCCGCCGCCCTCGACGTGCGGCCGGGGGCGTGTTCGCCGGTCACATAGCCGTGATCGGCGGACACGAAGGGTTCGTTGAGGGTGGCGTAGCTGTCGACCCGGTCGCCCAGCCTGCCCACGACGGCTTCGGCGTAGTCGGCAAAGGCGAATGAGGTATCCCGGCTCACCCAGCCTCCCCGATCCTCCAGCACCTGGGGTAAGTCCCAGTGGTACAGGGTCGGGAATGGTCGAATCCCTGCGCTGAGGAGCTCGTCGACGAGCCGGTCGTAGAAGTCGAGCCCGGCGGCGTTGACCGGACCGACACCACCGGGAATCACTCGCGGCCATGCGATCGAGAAGCGGTACGCGTCGAATCCCAGCTCCTTCATGAGCGCCACATCGTCCCGGTACCGGTTGTAGTGGTCGCAGGCGACGTCACCGTTCGACCCGTCCTTGATCCGGCCCGGCACGGCACAAAAGGTGTCCCATATGCTCGGCGATCGCCCGTCGGCGTCGACCGCTCCCTCGATCTGGTACGAGCTGGTCGCCGAGCCCCAAATGAATCCATCGGGAAAGGTAAGGGTGGTCGTCATGAAGACTCCTTCGGTATGAGCGGATCAACGGCGGCGAGACAACGCAGCGAGACGAGCCACCAGCACTTCCATGACCGTGGTGGTGTCGATGGCGGTGGCACCCCGCACGCCGAGGTCGGCGGTGGCGAGCAAACCGAACACCTCCCGCAGCTTGGTGGGGCCGAGCGCACGACTGAGGTTGAGCGCCTTCTTGGCGGGAAAGGTACTGCCCTTCATTCCGAGCAGAGCGGCTGCATCGCGTTCGCTGGTGATCGCCGCTCCATCCAGGGCCAGCGCCCTCTGGTAGTGCCCGTGCAGCGTCGCCAGGATCTGCAACGCATGCCGCTCGCCGCCCCCCATCATCCGATGGAGCTTGTCGAGAGCCACGGCGATATTTCCCTTGTCGATGGCGTCGGTCAGTTCCCACGGCGGCACGTCGCTGGCTTCACCGAGGAAGGGCTCAACGTCGCCGGCGGTGAGCCCCGCACCTTCGCCGAAGGTGGAAGTGAGCGCATCCAGAACGGCCGACAGCCGTCCGACGTCGTCTCCCAGCCGATCGGCGACCGCCGCCTTGGCCCCGCCGTCGAGGCGTACCGCTGCCTCAGCGAGGTGCTGGTCGAGCAGCGCCTTTCGGCCTTTGCCCCTCGGTGCGGCATCGAGTTCGGTGGCGCCCGCCGCAGCCAACGCATCCTTGAGCGGCTTGGGTACAGCGGCGAGTCGCGGGCTGTTCGCGCCCCGCTCCCAGACGAGCACGAGGTCGGTGGTGTCGGTGGGATCGTCGAGATACCGGACCAGCGGGGCCACGTCGTCCTTCTTGGTGAAGATGCCGAGGTTGCGACCCACCACGATCCGGCGTTCGGTGAGGAACGGCGGTGTCTGGGCCGAGGTCACCAGAGCGGCAACCGACGGCGGCCCACCATCACCCACAAACTGTTCCTCGGTCAGCTCATCGACCATCAAGGTCTTGTCACCATCGCCGACCAGTTGATCCACCTCCTTGGCCACCGCCTGAGCGACCAGGGTCGGGTCGTCGCCCTTGATCAAGGAAATCATCGGACTGCGACCTCGTCGCGCCGTTGAAGGATCTCTGCCATCGTGTCGGCGACTCGACGCGACGCCTTCACGTCGTGGGCTCTGAGAATGCGACAGCCTTTGGCGATGCCCATGGCGTGACACGCCATCGACCCTTCGTTGATGTTGTGCCGCTCGGTTTCGAGGAGTTCGAACAGGAATCGCTTGTTGGATGCCGACAGCAACAGCGGATAGCCGAGGCTCGCCAGTTCTTCGGAGCGGTCGAGCAGCTGCCAGCTCATGTAGCGATTCTTGCCGAGGTCCATGCCGGCATCGACGATGATGCGTCGAGGTCGAATCCCGGCGTCGAGCGCCATGCGGACACGATCGGCCAGAAACCTCCGCACATCTGACAACAAGTCGTCGTACTGCGGCTCGGGATCTGGGATTCGTGGTCCGATGCGAATGTGGGTGGCGACAACAGTGGCCTCTTGCTGAGCAGCGACCTCGAGATACCGAGGGTCTTCGAACCCCGAGATGTCGTTGGCGATCACAGCCCCCCGCTTCAGACACTCCTGGAGCACGTCGGGGTTCCAGGTGTCGACACTGATTGGAAGATCGAAGCGCTCGACGAGCGCTTCGATCGCCGGCACGACCCGGCGCAGTTCCTCATCGAGGTCGACCTCATCGCCCGGCCCCGCCTTGACCCCTCCGACATCGAGGAAGTCGGCCCCGTCGACGACCAGACGCTCGGCTTTGCGCAGGAAGTCGTCGAAATCCCAGTATTCACCGGCGTCATAAAACGAGTCGGGAGTCCGGTTGAGGATGCCCATCACCACCGCCCGGTACGTGATGTCGAATGGTGCGTCGCCGAGTTCGAGAATCACTGGCGTCGGACCATCCGAAGACATCGGGCCAACCTATCGAGTGATTCCGGTCCGGGGGCGCGCTCAACCCCCCGGCCACTCTCCCGATGGATTCGTGACCCTGGGAGGCGTGAATCCATCGAGAGAAGTGGATCTCCCATACGCTGAGACCATGAGTTCGGTGTTGCAGAAGTTCGAGATCGGGCAGCAGTGGCCGACCCTGGATCCGTTTCTGTTCACCGCCCACCACAACGACACGTACCCCCTCGGCAACGACCAGCTAGGCCCCGACCCCTCCGAGCTGTACGGCCGTCAGATCGGTAGCGATTTCAGCGGCAGGGACGGATGGAGCATGTACCACGGCCAGACCGTGCCGGGGTTCCCCCAACACCCCCACCGAGGCTTCGAGACCATCACCTACGTACGGCGAGGGTTCTGCGACCACACCGACTCGATGGGTGCCGCCGCTCGGTTCGGCGAGGGCGACACCCAATGGGTCACCACCGGCAGCGGCGTCGTGCACGCCGAAATGTTCCCGCTTCTCAACAGCGACCACGGTAATCATCTCGAGCTCTTCCAGATCTGGTTGAACCTCCCGGCCCGCGACAAGATGGTGCCGGCCTACTTCACAATGCTGTGGGCTGAGGAAACACCCAAAGTGGTGTCGACCGATCGGAACGGCAACGCAACGACCCTCACGCTCATCGCCGGGAGCCTCGGATCTCACGATGCACAGCTGCCCCCACCGAACT
>JABDJU010000196.1 GCA_013003325.1 Acidimicrobiales bacterium | reverse complement strand
CTTCAGTGCCGTGTCAATGGACTCCGAACCGGAACAACACAAGAAGACACGCGGATTCTGGAACGGCGAGACGTCGGCGATTCGATCGGCGGCGCGTTCGGATATCTCAACCGAGAACGGAGCGAACGAGTTGTAGGTGGCCAGGATGTTCATCTGGCTGTGGATGGCCTCGATGATCTCTCCTCGGTTGTGACCTACCTGGCAGTACCACAGGCTGGCGAGGCCATCGATGTACTCGCGCCCCTGCGAGTCGTAGACCCTGACGCCGTCGGCTCGGACCAGAACCCTGTCGCTAGGTACCGCCGGTCTCGTGAACGGCTGAAGGAAGGTTGTCATGGCGCACCCCTGATCTGACGCCGATGCGCCCGTGATGAGCTGGTGATCAGAAGTATTGCATGTGAAGCGAGATCCCCTTTTTCGTCGGGTCCTGATGATCGCAGTGACACCGGAAGGTGCCGGTCCGCCACTAACCTGTAGGGCTACGTCATTACCGCCGATTGCAGCGATGGCCCGAGCCGAAGAAGTGCGACCCTAAGTGATCAAACTCGAGAACGTCACAAAGGAATACAAAGGTTCGTCCATCGCCCTCAAGGATGCGTCCGCCGAGATCAGCAAGGGTGAATTCGTGTTCTTGGTCGGCCCGTCCGGATCGGGCAAGAGCACGTTCCTGCGGTTGCTGAACAAGCAGGAGGTTGCCGACAGCGGACGGGTGCTCGTGAACGGTAAAGATGTCGGTGGACTACATGCATGGAAGGTGCCTCTACTGCGCCGCCAGATCGGGTGTGTGTTCCAAGACTTCAAGCTGCTGCCGTCGCGCACGGTCCGGGAGAATGTGAGCTTTGCCCTCGAGGTGATCGGCAAACCCAAACACATCATCGAAACCCAGGTGCCTGCCATCTGCGAGTTGGTTGGCCTCGGCGAGAAAATGGACAAGTACCCCCATCAGCTGTCGGGTGGCGAGCAACAGCGGGTCAGTATCGCCCGTGCGTTCGTGAATCGCCCCGTGATCCTGTTGGCCGACGAGCCGACCGGAAACCTCGACCCCCAGACCGCCAACGGCATCATGTGGCTGCTCGACCGCATCAACCGATCGGCCAACACCACCGTGGTGATGGCAACCCACGATCGGGGAATCGTCGACACGATGCGCCGACGGGTGATCGAACTCTCGCACGGATCGATCGTGCGCGATCAAAGCCGCGGCGTCTACGACTGAGGAAGAATCATGGCCGTTCGCTTCGACTACATCGCCAAAGAAACCGCCTACAACATTGTTCGCAACCCCTCGCTGAGCATCGCCACGGTGCTCACGGTGGCGGTGTCCCTCTCGCTGCTCGGAGCGGCGATGGTCATTCGTGAAGGCGTCTCCGGTCTGCAGACCAGGTTCAAGGACGACGTGGAGTTCATCATCTGGATCAACAACGATGCGAGCGACGAACAGGTGGCCTCGGTGCAGCGCGCCCTCGACGACTCACCGGTGGTGAAGAGCAGCACGTTCGTCAACCGAGCCCAGACCTTTGCTGAGTTCGAGGAGTACTTCGCCGAGTCGCCCGAGGTGCTCGCCGCAGTGACCCCCGAAGATCTACCGACGTCGTTCCGGGTCGTGCCGGTGAACCCCGAACTCAGCGTCGTGGAGCAGCTCGGTCGACAGTTCGCGCCCCTTCCAGGGGTGCGCCAGGTGGATTTTGCCGGCGACTACATCCGCCGGCTCAATCAGTTCTCCTCCGCCGCCAGCATCACGATGACGGTGGCGGCGTTGGCCAGCGGACTGGCGTCGAGCCTGCTGATGTACAACACGATCCGCACTGCGCTCTTCGCCCGACGGCGAGAGGTTGAGGTGATGCGATTGGTCGGAGCTACCAACTGGTTCATCCGAATACCGTTCATGCTCGAAGGCTTGCTGCAGGGGCTGGTCGGGGCGGCATTCAGCGCCGGGGCGGTGCTGGCCCTCAACGGCGTGGTCGGCGATGCAGTGCGCAACGCCGATTTCCGGCTCTTCGACTCCTTCGCCCTCACCGACAATCAGCTGTGGGGGATCACGCTGATCCTGTTGGCCGCAGGCGCTCTCATCGGCGCCGTCGGTTCCGGTGTGGCGGTCAGTCGCTACCTCGACGCCTAGCCCAAATCTCTGCCTACCCCCACATTTCGCTCAAAAGTCTGCTGAGGGCCACGCGCCGAGGTGGGGCTCAGCAGAAACGCTTTGGGCAGGAATTTGTGGCGGGGTGCGTGTCGGCTAGACAGCGGACATGACCCTCACCGTCGACGTCGCTGACCACATCGCCACGATCACCCTCAATCGCCCCGACCGCCTCAACGCCTTCAACGTGCAGATGATGCGCGACTTCATCACTGCGCTCGATCGGACCGATGCCGACGACGATGTGCGGGCCGTGATCGTGACCGGCGCCGGCCGAGCCTTTTGTGCAGGCGCCGACCTCGAACGCGGCGGCGAGACCTTCGACCACGGCGCCGACTCGGAGCGGGTGCGGCGCGACGGCGGTGGGATGCTCACGCTCCGAATCTTCGATTCGGCCAAGCCGATCATCGCCGCCATCAACGGCCCGGCGGCAGGAATCGGGATCACGATGACGCTCCCGATGGACATCAGGCTCGCTTCAGACGACTCGAAGATCGGCTTCGTCTTCGCCAAGCGAGGCATCGTGACCGAGGCAGCCAGTTCTTGGTTCCTGCCCCGGCTGGTGGGGATGCCGACCGCGCTCGAGTGGTGCTACAGCGGGCGGGTCATGCCCGCCGCCGAGGCCGCGGCAGCGGGGCTAGTGCGAACCATTCCCCATGATGAGCTGATGTCGGCGGCCCGGGAACTGGCGAGTGAATTCGCCGAGAACGCACCGGTATCGGTAGCGCTGACCCGTCAGCTGTTGTGGCGGGGTCTGACCCTCAGCCATCCGATGGAGGCCCATCGGGCCGACAGCCGAGCCATCTCCGAGCTGGGTCGAAGCGACGACGCGCGTGAAGGCGTGGAGAGCTTCCTCGAGAAGCGGCAACCGGTTTGGCGGGGCAGGCCCAGTACCGACCTACCCGACGTCTTTCCCGACTACGAGGCGCCGCCGTTTATGTGACCGGTTGGGGCGGTGGAGCGGCCCGAGCGGTAGACAACGCAACGAGACCGGCGGTGGCGGTGACCGCGATCAGAGCGGGATTGAGTGACACTACGCGGGCCAACAATGTGACCGCCACCGGCATCGCCATGCCGATGTAGGCGGCGAAGTAGAACGTGGCGTTGAGAGCACCCCTGTTTGAAGGTTCGGCGATCGACTCGATGATGGCGAGACCCGAGGTCAGCAGGGTGCCCGATGCGGCTCCGAGCGCGATCGCTGACACGGGAATGAGCTGCCAGAGATCGGTGATGAAGGCAACGGTTCCGATGATGTAGCCCACCACGCCCAGCCACATGGCCGCGACCAGTCCCGTTGCGGTCGAGCCGGCGGCGGCCGAGATCGGTCGCGACGCCAGGCCGGCGACGGCGGTGACCGTGCCGGTGAGCCCGGCCACGAGTACGTCGTTTTCTCCGCCGATGGCATCCCGCAGGATTACTGGGAACAGGGCGAAGCTGGTGGAGGGGAATCCGAAGACCCACACCCCCGCCGGAGCGAGCACCGTGAGGAAGTAGCGCCGCGTTTCCGTTGGCACGCCGAGCTGGGGCCGCAGCGAAACCGTGGGATCGGGGTGTTTGGTTTCGGGCAGACGCCACATTCCCAGCAGCACCGCAGCCGTGACCCCGGCGTGCACCAGATAGGGCACGATCAGCGGGGCAGGACCCACCTTGTCATACAGCGCAGATGTGATAGGTCCGAACCCGAAGCCCACGTAGATCATGATTGTGATCAGGCTGGCGAGGTGGACCCGGTCCCGGCTCGTGGCCCCGGTATCAGCCAGTTCGTTGATCCAGGCGGTGCCGACCGACAGCACCGCACCGCTCACGGCGCCGAGCAGGAGCCGACCCACCAGGAGCAGTGCGAGCGAGTCCCGTCCATAGATCAGAAT
>JABDJU010000178.1 GCA_013003325.1 Acidimicrobiales bacterium | reverse complement strand
TGCTGGCGGTCAGGTCGACGTGGCCCTTCAGCTGCCATTCGTCATATCCCTGGGGATCGCTGATGATCTGAACGACTTCCCCACTGCTCGATTTCCAATTGAACTTGGCGGGGGAGCGAGCCTCGGCGTCGACCATCACACGATCGTGTTCGTCATAGAACGGGCCGAAGTTCTCGGCCGCCCCTTGGAGAGGCAGCTTCTCCGCCCGGAAGAAGGCGAGATCTTCGACGTAGGTCCACATACGGTTTCGCACCAGTACCGAGAAGGCTTTGGTTTGGGTGAAGTCGGCTCGAGGTGGAGGTGGGGCGGGGGCCGACTCCGCCTCCTCGGGGTTTCGTAACTTCTCCCATTCGTCGATCAGCGACGAATCGACCGTGCGGATCACCACGTTGAGCCAGTCGATCACTTCTTCGATCTCAGGAGTGCGCCGGTCGATCGGAACGTTCTGTATGAGGCCTTTGAACACATCGGACAGATAGCGCAGCAAGACGCCTTCGGAACGTTTCAGGCCGTAGTGGTTGATGTACTCGCTGATGGTCATGGCCTCGGTCAGCATCTCGCGCACGATGCTTTTGGGCCGCGGGTTGTTCTGGCCCACGTAAGGGTGGGTGACCCGAAAGCGGTCGAAGTGGGCGTAGATCCAGTCGCGATCGGGCTGGGGAGGGCGTACCTCAGCCAACCGCTCCATACGTTCCTCGTACTCGACACCCCTGCTCTTCATGTCGGTCATCAGTTCGGTCTTGGCCCGGTCCAGTTGGGCGGCGATGATGACGCCTGGGTTCTCCTGCACCGCTTCGACAATGGTCAGGACCCGCAGGTGATTGGTGGTGGCGTCGTCGTCGGCTTCGATTTCGGAATCGATCTCGTCGGCCTCGCCTTCGGTGTCAGTCGGTTCGGCAAGGTCGTCGATAGCGTCGAGGGCCCAGAGGCTCAAGGGCTGGTGGAGGGCGAACTCGTCCTGTACGTCGAAGGTGACCCGCACGCGGCGTCCCAGCTCGTCCGGTTCGTCGGGGAACTCCAGCAGGTCGGCATCGCGCAGTGAGCGATAGATGGCGATCGATTGGCGGATGTGACCACGTTTGCGGCGCGCCGTCTCGTGATTCTCATTGAGGATGTTCTTCATTGCCCCGCAGCCGTCGCCGGGACGGTCGAGCACGTTCAGCATCATTTGATGGCTCACATCGAAGCTGCTGTTCAGCGGCTCGGGCTCGCCGTTCACCATGCGATTGAAGGCGTCTTGGGTCCAGTGGGTGTAGCCCCGTTCGGGTGCCTGTTTCTTCCGAGGCTTCTTCTTGCTGCTCGATTGCGCCGCCTTTTCCTCGGCTCGGGCGTTCTCGATCACATGCGGTGGTGCCTGGACCCACACGTGGCCTTCGGTGTCGAACCCCTTCCGGCCGGCCCGACCTGCGATCTGCTTGAACTCACGGTTCGTGAGCAACCGGTTTGAGCGTCCGTCGTACTTGCACAGCTGGGTGAACACCACCGACCGGATGGGCACGTTGACACCGACCCCGAGGGTGTCGGTACCGCAAATGATCTTCAGCAGGCCTTGCTGGGCCAGCTTCTCGACCAGGAGGCGATATTTGGGCAGAAGGCCGGCGTGGTGAACCCCGACGCCGCCGGTGATCCATCGTCGCATGTCCTTTCCGATCGGGGTGTCGAACCGGAAGCCGCCAATGGCTTCCTTGATCCCGGCCTTTTCTTCCTTGCTGAGGGGGTCGAGGCTCAGGTAGTTCTGGGCAGCTTCGGTCGCCTCTCGCTGAGTGAAATGGACGAGGTAGATCGGCGCCCGGTCGCTTTCCAGCAGCTCTGAGACCGAGGTATGGAGGGTCGTGTGGCGGTAGTCGAAGGTCAGCGGAACCGGCCGGTCGACCGAGGCCACAGTCACGGCGTCCCGGCCGGTGCGGGCGGCGAGGTCCCGTTCAAAGAACTGCGTGGGTCCCAGCGTTGCGCTCATCAAACAGAACTGGGTCTGGGGCAGTGTCAACAGCGGTATTTGCCAGGCCCAGCCCCGCTGCGGGTCGGCGTAGTAGTGAAACTCGTCAACGACCGCCTGATCGACGACCGCCCTCTCGCCCTCTCTCAACGCCAGGTTGGCGAGAATCTCGGCTGTGCAACAGATGATTGGGGCGTCAGGGTTGATGCTGGCGTCGCCGGTGACCATGCCAACGTTCTCGGCCCCGAAGTCCGAGCTCAGGCTGAAGAACTTCTCGCTGACCAGCGCCTTGATCGGTGCGGTGTAGTAGCTGCGCTGACCCTGTTTCAGGGACGCGAAATGCACCGCGGCCCCGACAAGGCTCTTGCCGGAACCGGTCGGCGTGTTGAGGATCACATGGTTGCCGCTGTAGAGCTCGAGGATCGCTTCCAGCTGATGGTCGTACAACTCGAGGCCACGATGGGCTGCGAATTCGGTGAAGCCGTCGAGAAGCTCACCCTCGTCCACGCTGAGCAGGCTAGCTGCCTCCGGTGTGTCAGTTCGTTTCGTCGTGCAACTCGATGTCGACCAGCAGCTTGTCGGCGAGGGTCTGCAGTGCCTCGTCGAGGTCGTGTTCGGTCATGTCGTGCGGGGCTCGGAGCAGTGCCTTTGCCTCGAACAGCGTGCCTCCGGCCATCGGTGCGCTCCTGGTTTCGGTGGCCAGTTCAGCGATGCTCACGTTTCGGGTCGCCAACACATGAGAGATGTCGTAGATGATGCCTTGACGGTCCTGGCCGACAACCTCGAGCGCGAATGTCCTGGTGCCTATCTCGCTGAAGGGTTCGGACCGCTCGACGGTCACACTCAGAAGACCGCTGGCTTCGAGCGCTTCGAGGGCTCGGGTGAGTGCATCCGCTTCGCTGTCGGGAACGGTCACCAGCACGATGCCGGCGAACTGGCCGGCGAGGTGGGCCATGTGGCTCTCCTCCCAGTTGCCGCCGTGGTTGGCGATCGCACCCGAGACCGAATCGACCAGCCCGGCGCGATCCTTGCCGAGAATGGTGACGACGAGGGAGGCCATTGGCGCAGGATAGGGGAGCCCTCGAGGCTGACCAAAGATAGAACCGTCAGATCAGAGCTGGGCGAACTGAACCCCGGCGTGTGATCCGAGCGCCTCGATCAGTTCGTCGCCCATGGCCGACGCTGGAGTCCAGAAACCGCCGGGGGTCTGAGAGCGAGGCGTCTCGATCAGCGTGAGCGCCGATTCGGTCAACATCCGGGCCGTCGATCCATAGCCGGGGTCACGGTCGCCGGTAACCGAGACGCGAGTGACCTCTCCGGCATCGGTAGTGCCCCGAATGAGAATCTTGAAATAGCCATCGAGCTGGGCCTGGGGTGAAGGTCCTTCCCCCGGGGAAGGGAGTACGAATCGGTCGAGCAGGCTGCGGGTGGGACCGAGGGCGGCCAGACCCATGAAACCGCCCAGCCCGGCGGTGACGGCGGCAGCCTTCGCGGCTCCTAAGGGCCCAGACCCGGTCACCATCTCTTCGCTGTAGAGCATGTCGCCCCACGGATTGCCCAGAACGGCGTTGGTTCGATGGACGACCTTGCTGTTCGTCGCCGCCATCACGAAAGGAGCCAGCCAGAGCTTTTCGTCCTCGTGTTCCCTGATGCCGTTTCGATTTGGCTGCCGAACACCCGATCGCTGTTCCACTGGAGCGAGGGCGTAGGGGTTTGTCAGAACCTTCCGAAGCGACCGATCGGCGCTGAGTTGCTCCATTGTGTTCAGCATCGTGGCGATAGTCCCCCCGGATGCACCGCCCTTCATGCCCTTCACCATCAACTCCACCGTTGAGGCGGGCGCGCCGTACTGCTCCAGCGATCTGCCCTGCAGAAACCAGACGCCAAGGTCAGAGGGGATGGAGTCGAAGCCGCAGGCGTGGACAATTCGGGCTCCACTGTTCTCCGCTTCCTGACCGTGCGCGTCGATCATTTGCGCCATCCAGTGAGGCTCGCCCGTCAGGTCGACGTAGTCGGTTCCTTCCCGAGCGCAGGCGGCAACGACTTCGCTTCCGTATTGGGCGTAGGGACCCACGGTGGAAGCAAGGACCCGAGCCGATGCCGCCATCTCGGCCACGGCATCTGCGTCAGCGGCGTCGACGATCAGGCGGGGCACGTCGGCACCGACATCGACCGACACGGCCTCCAATTTGTCGGCGTTGCGACCGGCGATGGCCCAGCTCACCTCGCCATCGATTCCCAATCTCGCGACGAGATTTCGGGCTGTGATCTGGCCCACAAAGCTGGTGGCGCCGAACAGGATCAGGTCGTGTTTCACATTGTTGAGGCTAGAACCGCCAGCTACCGGAACAGATCGTCCTCGTAGCTTCTGACCACGTCGCCGACCACCGACCCCGACCCGAACCAGGCCGGATCGACGCCTCGTACGACCGCCACCGCAACACCCGAGCTCTTCCCTCTCACCAGTTCGGCGGCGCTGGCCAGCTCGTCGACGATGCAGACCTCGGTCACGTGTAGCACTCGGCCGGTTGCGTCGGGCGTGCCTCGCAGATCGAGGATCGGAAGGATTCCGGCGCAGCCGAGCGCGACGTCGGTGACGCCTCTACGCCACGGGCGACCGAAGGTGTCGGCCACGATGACGGCCACATGGCTTCCGAGTCGGTGGTTCAATGCATCTCGCAGCCGGCGGGCCGATCGGTCGCAGTCCTCGGGTAGTAGGGCGGCGATGTCGACAGCCACGTTGCTCCGGTCGATCCCGGCGTTGGCGCACACGTACCCGTGTGCTGTCTCGGTGATGAGCAAGTCGCCCCGCCGCCGAAGCACCCGCTTGGCTTCGGCGAGTACCAACGGCTTGTGGCTCATCGGGTCGTCGGGGTCGACCTTGACCAAACGGTTCTCCGCCTTGCTCACGACCTTCTGGCTCACAACGACAACGTCGCCGTCGGTCAGGGGATACTCAGCTTCGCACGCGGCATGGATCAGGCCAGCGAGGTCGTCGCCGGGCTGGATCTCGGGCAGCCTCTCGATCGCCACGATCTCCAGCCGCTTTGCCATTGTGCGACGTTACCTGGGTACATCACGTCTGCGATGAGCCGGTGAGGGGACGCTGACTGCAATCGACGCCATTCTCGCCAGTGTCGGTCGGCGCGAGGGGGTGTTTTGGAGATCGCTGCCCCCGAAAGTGCCCGTCTTATAGCGACAACATGAGGCGCCAAAAAAAGGACCCGGGCTCGGGTTTGGATTCTGTGCTGGGTGCCTCGTGGGATCGCAGCGATGGCGTAGACCCCACGACGCACCCGTCGGACCCTTCGGTTCCTGATTTCCCACCGGAGGGCGTCGGACACGACCTTGGAGGCCCGTCCCCACACGGTGTAGCCGTCCTCGGCCAGCTTCGTGACGAGTTGGGCGACGGTGGTGTAGCCGCAGGAGATGTAGTTGGTGAGGACGTAGCGGAGGTCTCGACCGGTGAGGGCGTTGTGGGTATCGATCGGTTGATAGCCGCCCACTGTGTTCGGGCATGGCGTCTCGCCCCGAGTGGGCCGAGGCGGGCTATTCAGTTGTGACGGGTTGTCGTTCATAGCGTCTCATTCGTTTTCGTTGGTGGTTTCGGGCCCGGGTGGGGGCCGCGGACGGGAGGGGAACCGTTTTCCAGGTGTGACCATCGGGTCTGATGACGGTGAGGCTTCGCTGATCATCGAGCTCGATCCGCCAGCCGCCGTGGTGCACTCGTTCGTGATGCACGGTGCACAACGGGATCAGATTGTGCAGGTCGGTCGGTCCGCCGTGGTCCCATTCGATGATGTGATGCATCTCGCAGTGATCGAACCGCACGTCACACAATGCACAAGTCTCGTACATGACCCGGAGGGCCGCCCGTTGAGCGTCGGTGGCGGTGCGATACGCACGGCCCACCGCTAGCGCCCGACCGGAGGGGCCGAGAACGGTGTGAGTGATCCATGAATCGCAGAGGTAGCGGCGAAGCTCCGAAAGCGGGATGTCGTTTCCGGCCCCCGTCCGTTTTGTGGTTCCCGCCCACACTCCATCGCTGATGGTGTCGAGGTCAGCCACTACGTGGATCGATGCCCGACCTTTGGCGCCGTTCGCCGAGTCAATCAATGCGCACAGAGCGGTGGCGTTGAGGCGTTCTCCGTGATGCACCGACTCTCCCGCATCTGAATGTTGCTTGGCGATCGACCGTGCTTCGGCGTCGATAGCGTTCTGGACCTTCTCACCGGAGAGTGCGTCGAGGTCGAGGCGGGCTTGCCAGCGGCCTTCGGCGTCGGTCCAGGATCGAAAGCTGTTCTTGTCGCTCTGGGATTGCTGTTCGGTTTGGCCATCGTCGGAGATGCGATCGGTCAGGCTCCGTAGCCAAGTCGAGAACTGTTTGGGGTTCATGCGGGCCGCGTTGCGGGTGATCTGGTGGTCACGGGCGTCGAAGTCGGTTTGCCATTCGGGGTTGTGGCGCAGCCGGTGGCGAGCCGATGCAACACAGTCCAGACTTGCCGTCGGGATGACCCCCGCAGCAAAGCCGTTTGCCAGCCTTGGGAGCGCCGGTGCAAGTTGGGCTCGTCGCTGCACCCGGCGGGCTTGGCTGGTCGACTGCTTGCCGGCGGTGGAGAACACGTCTTCAGCCGACAGACCACCCAACTCGCTGAGCCGGACCGCAGCGGCAGCCCCGACACCGTCAAGGCGCCGGATCACCCGCTCATTGGCCCGGACCAGGTCGATGATCTCGTCCTCCGACAGCGAGTCCACCGAGGCTCGGTCGAGCAGGTCGGCATGAGCTCGCAAGCAGCCCGACACCGACGGTGCGGAGCTAGTTTCGTGAGCCGCCGAGTTCATGTTTCAACCCTAAGGAGGGGGTGTGACAGAGTTCGGCGGACCAGGTTCGTCTAGGCGTCGAGCGGGGGTAAGTACCCGGTTTTCTGGCTCAGGTGTTCGACAAGCACGTCGAGATGACCGGCGTGCCGAGCCGTCTCTTCGATCATATGGACGATGCACCATCGCAGGGAGAAGCGATCATCGCCCCGCTCCCGGACTGACATCTGATCGAGCTCAGCTCCTTCGATGACGACGTTGGCCGCCTGAACTGCTGCGGCGTACATCGCTTTGGCTTCAGCCAATGTCTCGGTGCCGTCCAAGTGCCACTCAGCATCGTGGTCGGCGTCGAAGTCGTAGCCGAACTCGGCGAGGTAGTCGATCTCATGTCCAGCAAAGACTTCCCGAAACCAACCTGTCTCGACTACCTCCAGGTGCGACAGGAGTCCGATGATGCTCGTGTCCGAGGCGAACGGAGACTGCCGGGCCAGCTCGTCGGAAACACCCTGGGTCTTCCAGAGAACTACAGCGCGGTTCTGCTGCAGGAATGACAACAACATCTCCTTGGCCGGACCGCTTCTCGGTGTCTTCTCAACGTCCATCATCCAACCTCCACGATGAGGCTAGATCAGACGCTCACCGACACTCTCAGAATTTCAGCGTTTGTCTCGCAAGCCGGTGCTGCCGGCGTGGCGGCGACGCAGCCTGTGCGGCACTCTTCCCAAAGATTGAACGCCCTAGTGCGGCTGACGACGGGTCAGGCAGTACGGCATGCCGGCTGGATCGTTCATGACGGTCCAGTACCGCCGGCTCTCGACGATCGTTGCGCCGAGGTCAGCGTGTCTCGCGGCCACGGCTTCGACACCTTCGCCGCAGGAGATGTCGACGTGGGCCCGACCCTCGCTCGGGTCCGACGGACCCAAACGCTGCACTAGCAATCGCAGAGGCAGCAAGGACGGCTGGGCGAACGAACAGAATTCGTCGCGGACCTGAGGGTTTGGTTCCCAACCGCTGAACGCCGACCAGAACCCCACGACGTCCTGGAAGTGCTCGGCGGGCACGTCGAGACAGATCTGATCGACGGCATGAGCACTCGGAAGTTCTATCGCCGTTGCCCGCTTCGATTCGCCGCTGAAGGAAACGAGACAGAACACGACCCCGCCGGGCGATTCGAGAACCGCATGTCCCGGATTCGAGAGAATCCGTGCGCCGAGCTCGGTCGCTCGACTGGCAGTCGTATCGATGTCATCCACGAGTAGGTCCAAATGAACCCCAAGATGGTCGTCGTTCGTCCGTTGCAGCTCGAGATGCATGTCGCCGTCGGGCCTGACGAGGTGGGTGAACTCATCGTGCTCGGGGTGAACCTGGCCGAATCCCGATGCGCTCACTTTGCGCCAGAAGTCGCCGGCGAGCGTGAACCGATCGGCTGGGATGTCGATCACGGCCTGCAACCAGCGGATGGTCATGTTCAAAGGCTATGGCACTCCAGGCCCGAGGCATGGGCCGGGCTGTGTCGGCTTGAGCAGCGAGCGGTTGTCGCAGGAGTCGCCTGCGACAACCGCTCAGTACCAGCTACAGAGTGCAGAGCTCTCCGTTGTTGTACTTGTCCAGCACTTCGGCAAGCCTGATGGCCTGATTGCGTAGGTTGCGATCGCGGGTCCTGGGTCCCAGGTAGCTTCCGGTCCCGTCGAAACCAATGCGGGTCAGGAGCTGGTTGCCCGCCCGCACCGCCCGTTGGACGTCGGGGCAGGTCACAGCGTCAGAG
>JABDJU010000172.1 GCA_013003325.1 Acidimicrobiales bacterium | reverse complement strand
GGATTGAACAGGTCGGACATTGGGGGCAAGCTCCGGTACGGGTGCGGTACAGGTAACGATTGTCGCACACCGCCTATTCCCGAAGAGGGGCAGGACGAAAGGTGTTTGCCCGAGGAGTGGGGCAGGGCCGAGCCCCGCCCCACCTCCTCATGCCACGAGCTCGACGAGATGCTCGGGGATCGGGATCATCGGGATCCGATCCTCGGGGCGCGGGTTCTTGGGCGGGCGACCCCGACGGCGCTTGACCGTCACGATCTTTCCGTCCTCGAACAGCTGGCCACCCCACACGCCGCAGGGCTCACCTCGATCGAAGGCTTCCTCGAGGCACTGCGCCATCACCGGGCACTCGGCACACACGTACTTGGCGGCCCGGATGTCGGCGAATTCGTCGGAGAAGAACAGCTCGTTGGCGTCGGCCACGTCGCGGCATGCCGCAGCCACGGTCCAATCGACCCCGGCGATGGTGAGATCGCCGAATTCGTTCGTGGATCCCTCCGTGTGGATGTCGCTGAAGGAAGTGTCGATAGCAGTCATGTCGGTGCGTCGCTTCGGGTGGTTCTTGAATAGGTCTGGAGGTGAACGGGGATACAGAAAAGCCGCCGGGGCTTTTGCTCCCGGCGGCGATTCGGCTGATCTTCTGATCGGTTGGGATCAGGTCAGGCGTGTTCGCTTGGGAGCGGAGGACCGGTACGGGCAAACTCGGTCCACGGCGTCTGGGTGGTCACAGCAATGAACCGGCCAGGCACGGCGGGCTCGGAGAGGCCACAATTGACGTAGGCCGCCGAGGTTTGCGGTGCGGGCTCGAGGGCGCGGGAGACGAGGACGGCTTCGGTCATGCTGTGATCGGTGTTGATCATCATGTCGTCGAGGCTCCTTTGCGCGAAAGATTGGCGGGTTCGGAACTAGACCGAACTACGCATCGACCCACGTGTCAAGTGATTTATTCGCCAGAGGTGTTCGATCGCACAAGGCAGGCTGGAATGATGCGGATCTCGAGGCGGTTGTCGTGAGCGTGATCCATCGACGTGACCGAGGCGGGGGCGGGACGTGCCGTCGAGGCCGCACCAGGTTGTGGCTGTGGGCATGGGCCCTGATCGTGGCGGCTTGTTCAGGCGGCGACGACCTTGCCCGCCTGCCCTCCGACTCAGAGTTCTTCAACCCGGACGGCTCCTCGGCCACGCTGGCCGACTACGAGGGGACTCCGCTGGTGCTGAACTTCTTCGCATCGTGGTGCGGGCCGTGCAAGGCCGAGCTTCCCGAGTTCGAGGAGGTCAGCAACGAACTGGGCGATGAGGTGCAGTTCCTGGGGGTGAACACCGACTTCGAGCAGGACGCCTGGCTCCAGCTCGTGGCCGACACCGGCGTCACCTATCCCACCGTCTTTCAGCCGTCCAACGAGCTTTTCAGCGCCAGTGGTGGGTTGGGAATGCCGACCACCGTGTTCATCGCCGATGATGGCACGGTGCAGCACACCTTCAGCGGAGCGCTCAACAAGGCCACGCTGCGGCGCCTCATCGACACCCACTTGTCCTAGCGGGCGATCACCTCGGCGGCGGCGAGATACTGATCGCTCAGCTCACCCGAGGCGCCGTCGGTCAGCCACCACATTCGCAGGCCGTCTTGGCGTCGCTCGACAACGGCTTCGGTGTGGTGATCTGGCTCGACGCCTGCGCCATGCTCGACCAAGAGCCGAGTCGACGGTGCCGGATCGCTGCCGAGGGCATGGTGGAGCGCCGACCAATACACCACGTTGTTCATGTGCATGAACGGGTCGACGTCGGTCCAGCGCGGGGTCCAGTCGAGCCGTTCGCCGGATTCGATCAGCTCCGGAGACGGCCGTGAGATGCGTTGACGGGCCGAGACCTTTCGGCCCCCTGTCGCCGGCCCGTAGACGTCGAGGAACTGGTCGGTCAGGCGGCGGGGTCGGCCCGAGTCCGTGTCGATCGAGATCCACAGCGTCGCCAGCTCATAGCGAGCCTTCCAGCCACCGATGACAACGACGCGACGCTCAGCCCACGTACGGCCGAGGCCTCCGCAGAAGGTGGTCATTTCGAGCGGCTCATTCACCATGGCGGGTTCCTCGACGTCGATCACCGTCGAGCGGGCAATCCAGGCGAGATCGTCTTCGAGGCCGACATCGTTCGTATCGTCATTGGAGATGATCTGGCTGTAGCGCACGAGCGCATCCAGCCTGAGGTGGCCATCACGCGATACGTCGCCGAGGCGGACGCGGTCACAAATCGAAAACGTTCGGCCTTCGTGAGGCACACCGACCATGTCGAAGTCGCCGAGCATGTGTGAACTTACTTTTGAGAAGTTACCGGAGAGACGACCGGGTGCGAGTCGATGAAGACGGTGCTCCGATAGTGACGAAGCTCCTCGATGCTCTCCTTGATGTCGTCGAGCGCCCGATGGGCGGTGTCCTTTTTCGGCGCCGAGTTGACCGCCGCCGGATTCCACCGGCGGGCGAGCTCCTTGATCGTCGACACGTCGATGCAGCGGTAGTGGAGATACTCCTCGATGTCGTTGGCGTGGATGGCGAGGAAGCGGCGATCCATGCCGATCGAATTGCCGCACAGCGGAACGGTGCGGGGTTCCTTGATGTGCTCTTTCAAGAACCCCAACGTTTGCTGCACGGCTTCATCGAGGGAGACTTCCGAGGCCTGTATCTCATCGAGCAGCCCCGACTTGGTATGCATCTCGACGACGATCGGATCCATCTTGGCCAGTTCGGCATCCGAAGCGTGCACCACGATGCTGGGTCCCTCGGCGATGATCTCGAGGTCGTCGTCGGTGATCAGGGTGGCGAACTCGACGATCACATGCTGAGCTGGATCGAGGCCCGTCATTTCGAGGTCCATCCACGCGAGCATCCCTGCACACTACTCGGGCAGGGCTTGTACCGTCGGGGTTGTGATTGTCGAGGTTCCCTTCGCTGCAGTTCGACACGATGCCCCCCAAGTGCCGATCCCGATGCGGGCCGGCGACGCCGCTGCCGACCTGCGCGCCGCCGAGGCATTCCGGCTCGAACCGGGGGAGCGCAAGCTGGTTCCGACCGGATGGTCGGTCGCCGTCCCCGAGGGAATGGCAGGGCTGGTATTGGCCCGCAGCGGCTTAGCGGTCAAGCACGGCATCGCCCTCGTGAACGCGCCCGGACTGGTCGACAGTGGATATCGCGGCGAGCTCCGGGTGATCCTGGTGAACCTGGGGTCCGAACCGTTCATCGCCATGGCGGGCGAGCGGATCGCGCAGTTCATGGTGGTCGAGCTGCCCGCCACCCGGAATGTGGTCGTGGACAAGCTTCCCGAATCTGCCGACGGAAGGGGAGTGGCCGGCTTCGGAAGTTCGGGCACGTCTTGAGCCATCCGGCCCTACGTCGAATCGCGCCGATGAAGGCGGCGATCGACGTGTTGCCGCCCGACGATGGAACCTGGGCGACCGAACTCAAGTGGGACGGCATGAGGGTGATGGCTCATGTCGGGGATGGGCGACTCATCCTCCGCTCCGCGTCGGGTCGAGACACCACGGGAGCCTTCCCCGAGCTCCATCCGTTGCTCGATGCGGTACCGGATGGGACCGTGCTCGACGGTGAGGCGGTCGTCATGGTCGAGGGCACGCCATCGTTTCGAGCGCTCCAGCATCGCATTCACGTAGACAAGCCGTCGCCCAATCTGCTCGCCAGCCACCCGGTTCAGTTGGTGCTGTTCGACGTGTTGTGGTTCGACGGAAACAACATCATGTCGGTTCCGTTCTCGGCCCGCCGCAGCGCCCTGGAAGAGGCCATCGACGGTGCCCGAACGTGGACCGTGTCCAGCATCAGCGCTGGTTCTTCTCAGACCCTCTACGACCTCGCGTCCGCTCGCCGGCTCGAGGGTGTGGTCTGCAAGCGTCTCGATTCGCCATACGTTTCGGGTCGATCGTCCTACTGGCGCAAGATAAAGGTCCGGCCTCGCACCGACATGGTGATCGGCGGATGGATCCCGGGCTCGGGAGGCCTGTCCAACACGATCGGTTCGGTTGTGGTGGGAGTGGCGGACGGGTCGGGCGGCTTCGTCTGTGCCGGCGCCGTCGGATCTGGCCTCACCGATGACGATCGCCAGCGTATGCGGGTCGACTTCGTCGAACGAGACGATTCACCGTTCACCAATCCTGAGCTGATGATCGCCCGCACCGGTGAACCGATCGTTTGGGTCGAACCGCTCCTGGTGGCCGAGATCGGGTTCGCCCGGTGGGACGAGGCCCAGCCGCTCTGGCAGCCGACATTCCATGGACTGCGAGCCGACGCCGACCCGCTCGGAACCGAATATCGTCACTGAGGTGAGCGACGTGGTGCGAGTGGAGTATCCGTGTGACCCAGCTCTCCGGTCGGTCGGCCGGGTGGCGGTGATCGGAATCCTCCTTCGCCTCCGGCTTCCGATGATGGCCGTCGAGCAGTTTCGGTCCGAACTCGATGCTGCTATCGGTCGCGCCGCCGGGGACGATCCCGACCCGGGCGACTCGCTGGCGGTCACGGCTCGCTGGGACGACACCCACATCGTGGTGGACATCGCCGGACCGGCCGGATCTGAAACGATCGATCGGCCTCGGGTCTTTCGCTGAAAGGCGTAACCAAACCGCTGGCGAAATGGTCTAATCATGTCGCAGCGAATCGCGCTGATCGGACCGACAGTGGGCGACAGCCTACCGACCGGTCGGTAGGCTATGGACATGGTCATCTCAGCCGATGTCGCCTTTCTCGCCGAACTCGAGTCCGAGGCCGAACGCCTGCTCGAACGCCACCTGTCGGCGGTCAAAGAGTGGCACCCCCACACCCTGGTGCCCTACAGCCGCGGGGAAGACTTCGAACCGGACTACGAATGGTCACCGGCCGACACCGTGCTGAGCCCCGAGGCGCAGAGCGCTCTCTTCGTGAATCTGCTCACCGAGGACAACCTCCCCTACTACTTCCGCGACATCGAGCGCATGTTCGGTCGTGACGGCGCCTGGGGCGAATGGGTCCGACGCTGGACTGCCGAGGAAGGCCGGCACGCAATCGCGATCCGTGACTACCTCACCGTCACCCGGTCGATCGATCCGGTGGCCTTGGAGCGGGCCCGCATGATCCAGATGAGTAAAGGCGAGGTCCCCGAGCCTCCCAGCGCAGCCGACGGCATGTGTTATGTGACCCTCCAGGAGTTGGCCACTCGGATCTCACACCGGAACACCGGCACCCACATCGAAGACAAGGCCGGCTACAACATCATGCGCCAGGTCGCCATCGACGAGAACCACCACTTCCTCTTCTACCGCGATATTGCGTCGGCGGGGTTCCGGTTCGACCCGTCACAGATGATGAAGGCGTTGGAACGGCAGCTGATCGGCTTCGCCATGCCCGGCACCGGGATTCCTGACTTCGCTGAACACTCCAAACGAATCGCCGCCGCTGGCATCTACGACCTGATCGCTCACTTCGACAAGATCATCGAGCCGGTGGTGTTGCGGGAGTGGAAGGTCGACACCATCGAAGGTTTGGATGGAGAGGCCGAGGCAGCCCGGGAACGGGTGATGAAGTACATCGACAAGGCCCGCCGGGTAGCCGATCGGATGAGAGCCAAGCGCGAAGCCAAGGCGGGCGATGCCGAGTTGGTGACCGCCTAACCCGACCGCAGTTCCAGCTCATACATCACCGGCCAGAGTTTGCCGGTCACGAAGTACGTGTCGGTGGAGGAGCGGTAGGCGATGCCGTTGAGGACCGCGCCGCTGCGTTCGAGGTCGGGCGGGACGAGCTCGGTCAGATCGAGCGTGCCGACCACCGAGCCGGTGCCGAGGTCGATGGCCACGATCTCGTTGCTCTGCCAGCGATTGGCCAACGCCCAACTGCCGAGGCACTCGAGTTCGTTGAGCAGGTCGACCGGATTGCCACCGGCGTCTCGCACCGCCACGGTCCGCACCGTGTCGAAGGTCTTCGAGTC
>JABDJU010000161.1 GCA_013003325.1 Acidimicrobiales bacterium | reverse complement strand
TGCTTGAGCAGCCCGCCCAGCGTCAGATCGGAATCGGCGACCCGGGTTCTCATTCCGACAGCGTCGACGCCGCTGCACTTCCACCGCAGGGTCGCCCGCTGGTAATCCAGGAAAGCAAACAGGGCGGTGGGCTCGTCGGCGACGAGCGGAGGGTGCGGACGCCCGAACTCGTCGATGGTGACCTCGTTCGACATGGTCAACAACGTATCAACCGACCCGGCCTGGGGTTGCCAGGAGAGTTACGCTGAGGACGATGACTACAGACGCCGGAGTCGACAAAGTACTGCTGTGCGCCCCACGCGGTTTCTGTGCTGGGGTGGAAATGGCGATCAAGGCCCTGGCATGGATGGTGAGGGCGTTCGAGCCGCCGGTGTACTGCTACCACGAGATCGTGCACAACAAGCTGGTTGTCGACAGGTTCATCGAACGCGGCGTTGTTTTCGTCGATGACATCGCCGAAGTTCCCGAAGGTCGTCCGATCATGCTCAGCGCCCACGGCAGCGCCCCCGAAGTGGTGGCCGCCGCGCAGCAACGCGGTTCCTACGTTGTCAACGCGGTGTGTCCGTTGGTGACCAAGGTTCACCACGAGGTGAAGGTTCGAGCCAACAAGGGGTTTCGGATCATCTACGTCGGCCACGAGGGACACGAAGAGGCGGTGGGCACGATGGCCGTTGCACCGTCTGCAATCAGTCGGGTCGAGTCGGTTGAAGATGTCGAAGCCCTTCCAGAGTTCGAGGAGCCCACAGCGCTCCTTGCCCAAACCACGCTGAGCCATCGCGAATGGACCGAGGTGGCCGACGCGGCCAAACAGCGATTCCCCGATCTCTGGCAGCCGGGTCGATCCGACCTGTGTTTCGCTACCACCAACCGCCAGTCGGCCCTCACCGCCATTGCCGACCAGTGTGACGCCATCGTGGTGATCGGCTCGGCAAACTCTTCGAACACGAATGCGCTGGCCAAGCTCGCTCTAGAGGCGGGATGTTCGCAGGTCTACCGGATCAACGGACCAGACGAGCTGCCCCACAACATCGAAGGAACGGTGGGCGTGACCGCCGGGGCGTCGGCACCCGATGATGTCGTCGAGGCGGTGATCGAATCGCTGGCCCCAACTCACGGGGTCGAGGAAGTCCGGATCACCGAGGAGGACGAGTACTTCGCCCCACCTCGGGACATCCGTGACCTGCTGCAGGCGCTGGACATCGCCACAACCGTGGGCCTGGGCGGCAGCCTCGACGCCCGACCGCCGTTGGAAGATCGCCGCATCAACGCAACCGATGTGCTCCTAAAACTCTGATCTCGCTCACGGCGTGGCGTTTATGCCGGTGAGGAACCATTTTTTCGGTATCTATTGACGACCCCGATCGGTCAGTGCATCATCGTTTCCAACGCAGGTTCGCAATCTTCGGATCGCTCCCCGCTTTCTCTCAAACGGGACACCTCCTCACCCGGGGTGTCGTCGAGAAGCAAGGTGAGACCTCCGAATGTTTCGGACCTGCGTTCGCGTTTTAGGCGCCGCCGGGTCCGTCGGTTACGCCGGTCGTAGTTCGAGGCCGTTGGGCCGCCAATCCGGGCCGACCAGGATGAGCTGGTTCACGGTGCAATGGCGCTCGGCGAATGCCGCCTCGCAATAGGCGAGGTAGAAGCGCCAAAGACGGATGAACCGAGTGTCCAGCCCGAGCGAGCGGACTTGGTCGAGCTTGGCATCGAAACGAACGCGCCACTGTCGAAGGGTCTCGGCGTAATGGGCACCGAAGTCTTCCACGTCGAGGAGTTGGAGATGGGTGTGGCGGCTGATGACGTCGGAGATCTTGGTGACCGAGGGCAGGAATCCGCCGGGGAAGACGAATCGGGCGATGAAGTCCTCAGTGTTTTTCGTGCGCTCGTACCTGCGGTGCGGGACACAGATGGCCTGGAGCCCAGCCACGCCATCGGAGGTGAGGTTTGCCTCGATCTCTTGGAAGAACCTCGGATAGTCACGCCAGTGCACCGCTTCGATCATCTCGACACTGACCAGCCGCTGAGCGGGACGGGTGAGCGCCGAGAGATCACGCCAATCGTGCTCCAACAAACGGATCTGCTGAGGCAAAATGATCTCGTGGGCCTCGGCCGCCTTGAACCTTCGATTCGCTTCGGCATGCTGCTCGCGACTGATGGTTGTCGTGGTCACGTGGGCACCGAAGCGGCTCGCCGCCCGAAGGGCCATACCTCCCCAACCGGTTCCGATTTCGGTGAGGGTCATACCCGGTTGCACCGCGAGCTTGGCGAGCAGCCGGTCGTACTTGGAAATGCTCGCCTCGGCCAGGGGTTGATCGGGCCGCTCGAACACCGCGCTGCTGTAGGTCATCGTCTCGTCGAGGAAGAGCTGGAAGAAGCTGTTGCCCAGGTCGTAGTGGGCGCCAATGTCTTCCCGGTTTCTCGACCGGTCCGGAGCCGGAGCCAACCGGCGCACGCGGTCGGTGACCGGATTGGTGAGGTCCGCCACGGTATTCCGGATTTCGTCCAGGGCCTTGATGTTCCGGGCCGCCACCCGGACCACCAGGTCGGGGTCCTCGCTGTGCCACCAGCCTTCGATGTAGCCGCGTCCTAGCCCGATGGATCCCTCCCGGAAGAGATGCCACCACGCCCGCGGATCGTGAACGGTGAGCATCGCCTCCAACCCGGCACCGGGTCCGAAGATCGAGACGTCGTCGCCCTCGGCCACGACGAGGGAGTCTGAGGTCATGCGGGCCAGGAGTGCAGTGACCCACCGCCTCGCGGCACGGTACCGCCGGTTGTACTGAGCTGATCGCCCCTGTGGGAGCTCCGGTGATCGCGACAGCCTCGCCTTTTGAAGCAGAAGCTCAGGTTGGACGGTCGGGCGATTCGATGAGGTCATGAGACACCGTCCGGTGACTCCACGGTTCGCTTGCGCGGATGGGCAACGATTGGGACTCGCTTGAGTGTGAGCTTCACCGCTTGAGCGTGGATGGCGAACGAGACGATCCGGGTGGACAATGCACCTCGGGTCAGCGCCCTGGTCATTGCGGCCTTGGAAGCCTCGAGTCGCATGACCCGCAGCGCCGTTTCGACGATCGGCACATCGTCGTCGGCGGCCAGCACGTTGATTCCAACTTCCAGGGTCGGGTCGAGATCGCTCACAGTGAGCCGATACCGATAGTCCTCGTGCAGGAACGGAGATACGTGGAGCGATTTGTCGAACGTTGTTTCCCAGCGCCCATCGGCGACTCGTTCGAGGGGAACGGGATAATGGGTTCGCTCTTTCCAAGGGGTGTTGGACACCTCGGCAACCGCACCAACCGGTGACTCCGGGTCGGTGTGCCACACCAGGAACAGGGAGATCGGGTTGAAGAGCCACCCCCAGCGACGGAGCTGGGTGAGCATTCGGACCGGCCCGTCGACGGGTCGGCCGAGGACGGCACCGAGATCGTGTCTGGCCTCTTCGGCCAGCGAGCCGGAGTCCGAACCGCCGTAGTCCTGCCGTCGGAATCGCACCGGCGAAGGTCGACGAGCCGACCATGCGGGGTGCAGGTCGCACAGGTCGTCGGGCCGGTCGGGGTCGAACCACACCTGGCTCACCGGATAGGTGAACTCGTGCGCTGTCGTCTCGGCGCGACGGTGGACCACGGTGCCCTCACACACGGCCGGGGGACCGGGGATCACCAGTCGACTCCGAGGCGTCGGCAGACGCGGAGGCCGGAGGCCATGCCGTCCTCGTGGAAACCGTAGCTCCAGTAGGCGCCGCAGAAATGGGTGTGGCGGATGCCGTCGATCTCATCGAAGCGGCGTTGGGCGTCGATGGCCGGGCCATCGAACACGGGATGGGCGTAGTCGAAGCTCACGATCACCGAATCGGGATCGATGCGATGATCGCTGTTGAGGCTGACGAGGTAGCGCCGCTCGCCGGGCAGGCGCTGGAGTTCGGTCATGTCGTAGGTGAGCGTGCTGAGGTCGGACGGATCGTCTGCTTGCGGTCGGTCGTAGTTCCAGGCCGACCAGGTCGCCGGAATCGGGGACAGCAGCTCGGTGTCGGTGTGAAGGGTCGCCCGATTCGGCTGGTAGCGAATCGCCCCGAGGACCTCCTTTTCTTCGGGCGACGGATCGACCAGCAGGTCGAGGGCCTGATCGGAGTGGCAGGCCAGGACGAGCCGATCGAACCGCTCGATGCCACCGTCGGTGGTGACGACGACGCCATCGTCGTCACGGGCCACGGATCGGACCGGCGTCGCTCGCCTGATCTCACCGGGGAAGCGTTCGGCGATCGCATCCACGTACACCCTGCTGCCACCGCGGATGGTCCGCCACTGCGGGCGGTCGCCGACGCCGAGGAGCCCGTGGTTCTTCAGGAAGCGGAGCAGGCTGATTGCGGGGAACGCGTCGAAGGTGGTCGGGTCGGCCGACCAGACCGAGGAACCCATCGGGATCAGGTGGAGGTCGCGGAACGCGTCGGAGTACCGACCGGCATCGAGGAATTCGCCGATGCTCTGGGTTTCGTCGACATCGTCGCCTCGATCGGCCGCCTCCAGCAGGCGATTGCCTTCGCGGTAGAACCGGGCGATGTCGAACAGCATGCGCCACATCGCCGGTCGCACCAGGTTGCGCCGGTCTGCGAACAGCGTACGGAGGCTGGTGGCCCTGTAGGTGAAGGACGAGCCCCGGTCGTTGACGCCGAAACTCATCTCCGTGTCCTGGACCGGCACGCCCAGTTCGTCGAAGAGCCGCACGAGATTCGGGTAGTTCCGGTCGTTGTGCACGATGAAACCGGTGTCGATCGCCAGCTCGCCGGCGGCCGGGTCGTCGACGGTGACCGTGTTGGAGTGGCCGCCGAGGCGGGTCGAGGCCTCGAAGAGGGTGACGTCATGATGGGGGCCCAGCACGTGGGCGCAGGTGAGACCGGCGATCCCGGACCCGACGATTGCGATGCGCATACCTGTCCTTCGTTGCCGGGTGGGTCGTTGGATGCCGGCAGTCGAGATCCGTCATTGCCCAGACCAGAGCGGTCTCAACCCATCCGTCGGCGAACCACGGCCGTAGACTCCCGCAGTGGCACTTCCCACCGTGATCGCCGTCGTTCCCGACTCACCCGCCGCTTCGGCCGGTGTGCTCGTCGGCGACGTCCTGCGCACGGTCAACGGGGAACAGCCCCGTGATGTCATCCAGTACCAGATGCTGGTCGACGAGCCGCAGGTCGTGCTCGACGTCGAGCGAAGCGGTCTCGAGCGCTCGATCGAGATCGAGAAGGGTGCCGGTCAACCCCTCGGCATCGAGGTGCAGTCGTCGTTGTTCGACCAGGTGCGCACGTGCGACAACCACTGCTCCTTCTGCTTCATCTACCAGCTGCCGGAGGGCATGAGGAAGAGCCTCTACCTGAAAGACGACGACTTCCGACTGTCGTTCCTCTACGGCAACTTCACCACGCTGACACGTTTCACCGAGGCCGATCTCGAACGGGTCGTCTCCGAGGGGCTCTCGCCGCTCTACGTGAGCATCCACGCCACCGATCCCGATCTACGTAGCCACATGCTCCGCAACCGTCGGGGTGCCACCAGCCTCCGTTGGCTCCGAGCGCTGCTCGACCACGGGGTCGAGATCCACGGCCAGGTGGTGGTCTGTCCCGGCGTCAACGACGGTGCAGCGCTCGAACAGACGCTCATCGGTGTCCTCGACGACTATCCGGAGCTGGTCTCCCTCGC
>JABDJU010000131.1 GCA_013003325.1 Acidimicrobiales bacterium | reverse complement strand
TGTTCTTCGAGATCGTGCTGGTGCCGATGTACTTCCTCATCGGCAAGTGGGGTCACGGCAACCGGGTGTACGCCGCCCTCAAGTTCTTCCTCTACACGATGGCCGGTTCGGCGCTCATGTTGGTCGGAATCCTCGCCGTCGTGTTCCTGACCGCCCAGTCGACCGGCACTGTGAGCTTCGACATCCGGGATCTGGCCGAGGCTCAGGCCCTCACCAGCAACGAGGCCCGAGCGGTGCTGGCCACCTTCGCTCTCGCCTTTGCGGTCAAGGTTCCGCTGTTCCCGCTGCACACGTGGCTGCCCGACGCCCACACCGAAGCGCCCACCATCGGTTCTGTGATCCTGGCCGGTGTCATGTTGAAGCTCGGCACCTACGGTTTCGTGCGCTTCGGCCTCTATCTGTTCCCCGAAGCCTCCTACGATCTGGCACCGATCTTTCTCACCCTCGGCGTGATCGGCATCATCTACGGCGCGATCGTGGCCACGATGCAGCGCGACCTCAAGCGCCTTATCGCCTACTCGTCGATCGCCCACCTCGGATTCATCATCCTCGGTCTGTTCGCCCTCAACTCCCAAGGCATCCAGGGCGCAGTGATGCAGATGGTCAACCACGGCATCAGTACCGGTGCCCTGTTCATCCTGGTCGGCTGGCTCTACGAGCGGCGCCACACCCGCGAGATTGCCGCCTTGTCCGGCTTGCAGAAGGCGGCCCCGCTGTTCGCCGGCGTCTTCACGGTCGTGATGCTTTCGAGCATCGGACTCCCGGGGCTCAACGGTTTCGTGGGCGAGTTCCTGGTGCTGATCGGCGCGTTCAACGACCGGGCCCGGTGGTGGGCCATCGTCGCCACCGCCGGCGTGATCCTCGCCGCCCTTTACCTGCTCTGGGCCTACCAACGGGTGTTCCATGGGCCGGCCGAGGGTGAGAACGCGACGATGCGCGACCTCACCGTCGCCGAGTTCCTTTCGATCGCGCCCCTGCTCGGTCTCATCGTGTTCATGGGGGTCTATCCCAAACCCGTGCTAGAGCGCATCGAGCCTGCCGTCGACGAGCTGATCGTTCATGTCGAGGCCAATGTCGACGGGTTCGAAGAAGACGAGCCCGAGGCACCTTCGGAGCACGATCAACGGGATCTCCTGGTCGAAGCACTGCATGAGGCCGAGGAAGAGGCCGAGGGCGAGAAGGTCGAAGAGTGATGTTGGCGCAGGCTGTGCAAACTCCCGAGGTGGCGTGGTCGCTGCTGTGGCCCCTGTTGTTCATGGCGATCGGACCCGTGCTGCTGGTCACCGTCACCTCGTTGGTGCCCGGCACCCGCGAGCACCGATTCCCAGCTGTGTACACCGCTGCCATAGCCATCGCGTCGGCGGTCTCCCTCTATTGGATCTGGAACCGTGTCGATGAGGCCGGCGGGCGGATCCTCGTGCTCGACGGCGCGCTGAGCATCGACTACTTCACGCTGTTCATCACCGGCATCATCTCGGTTTCGGTGTTTTTGTCGGCTCTCCTGCTCGACGACTATCTACGACGGGAAGGTTTGGATGGTCCCGAGTGGTATGTGCTGGTGCTCCTGTCGGCATCCGGCGGGTTGATGATGGCGGCCGCCGAAGACCTGATCGTCACCTTCCTCGGGCTCGAGATCCTCTCGATCGCCGTCTACGTGCTAGCTGCCTTGCACCTGCGTCGAGCTGAGAGCCAGGAAGCCGGGTTCAAGTACTTCGTCCTCGGAGCACTGTCGTCGGCATTCTTCCTCTACGGCATCGCGATGATCTACGGTGCCACCGGTTCAACCCGGCTTTCGGAGATCGGCGCTGCACTCACCCTAACCAATGACCGCGGGTTGGTGCCGGTTGAAGACTCGTCGCTGCTGCTGGCCGGCATGGCGATGCTGCTGGTCGGCTTCGGGTTCAAGGTCTCGGCAGCTCCGTTTCACCTGTGGACACCCGACGTGTACCAGGGTGCCCCGACCCCGATCGTCGGGTTCATGGCGTCGGCGGTCAAGGTGGCCGGTTTCGCCGGATTCGCCCGTGTGTTCCTGTCTGCCTTCATGCCGGTCGGAGCCGACTGGCGGCCCGTCGTCGGCGCCATGGCTCTGCTGTCGATCGTGATCGGTTCGTTCCTCGCCATCCGTCAAGACAACGTGAAACGGATGCTGGCCTACTCATCGATCAGCCACGCCGGATTCATCCTCATCGGCCTCTACGCCGCTGGCTCTGCAGACGACGGCGTGGCTGTGCTCGGCTCCCGGTCTGTCCTGTTCTATCTGGCGGCCTACACGGTGATGGTCGGCGGTAGCTTCGGCGTGGCCACCCTGGTCGGCCGTCGAGGTGATGGCGCACACGACCTCTCCGACTACAGCGGACTGTCGACACGCAAACCGGCGCTCGCTGGATTGCTGGTGGTGCTGCTCTTCGCTCAGGCTGGCATCCCCTTCACCAGCGGCTTCTGGGCCAAGTTCGGTGTGATCGAGGCAGCGGTTCGGGGCGAACACTACGTGCTGGCCGGTGCGGCCATGGTCGCTGCGGTCGTCGGCGCCTACCTATACCTCAAGGTCATCGTCAGTATGTTCCTTGCTCCGACCACCGATGTTGCGGCCAGTGGCGACGAGGCAGCCCTGGCCACCGCCGACGGGTCGATCGCGTTGGTGCCGGCAGCCACCGCGGCCATCGCCGCCGCCGTTGTGATCACCCTGCTGTGGGGCGTGTTACCCGACCTCGGAGGCGATTTGCTCCGGTCGGCCGCATCCACGTTCGTGCGGTAGGACCGTGGCCGAGCTCACCGACCTCTCGGCCCATGAGCAAGTGCGGCGGATCAAGGGTCGCGAGGTCTCGGCTCGCGAACTTCTCGACGCACATCTGAACCGCATCGACGAGCGGAACCCCGAGCTGAACGCGATCGTGGCGCTCGACACCGAGATCGCCACACGACGGGCCGAGGCGGTGGACCGCGCCCTGATGAATGGAGATGACCCCGGTGCGCTGGCCGGTCTGGTCACCGCTCACAAAGACCTGACCGAAACCAAAGACTTCCCAACGACTTACGGGTCGCCGGTGTATGCCGACTTCCGACCCGACTTCGACAGTCTGCTGGTGGAGCGCATGGCGGGCGCCGGTGCGGTGGCCCTCGGGAAGACCAATACCCCCGAGTTCGGGGCTGGCTCCCACACCTTCAACCAGGTCTATGGCGTTACCCGCAACGCCTTCAACCCCGATCGCAGCGCAGGTGGGTCCTCCGGCGGAGCCGCCGTTGCCCTCGCGTCGGGGATGGTGGCGATCGCCGATGGCAGCGACCTCGGTGGTTCGTTGCGGAACCCGGCGGCGTGGAACAACATCGTCGGCTTCCGCTCATCGATCGGTGTGCTCCCCGAGACAGGAACCCAAAACCCGTACGTGAAGTTCGGGATCACCGGCGCCATGGGCCGAACCGTCGACGACATGGCCCTGCTGCTGTCGGTTCTGGCCCAACCCGATCGCCGAGACCCGATCAACCGCGGCCTGGAGGTACCGGCCCACATCACGCCCTCCAGCGGGCGCGTACGAGTGGCGTGGAGCACGAGCCTCGGCGGACTGCCGATCGAGCCGGAGATCGTCACCGTGGTGCACGGTCTGCTGGCAACCTGTGAAGCGCTGGGCTGGGAGGTGGTCGAGGCCGAGCCCGACTTCTCCGGCGCCGACGAGGCCTTCGAGACGCTGCGATCCTGGAGCATCGCCAACGACGGTTTGATCGGCAGGCGACCGCAGGGCACCTCTGAATTCAAAGAGGCGCTGCAAGACGAGGTGCGCCGCGGCCGCGATCTGTCCGGCGCAGACATCCACCGAGCCTTGCGGCAGACCAAAACCCTTTGGGCTCGGGCGATCAGCTTCTTTGGCGACGTGGACCTCATGATCGCCCCGGTCACCCAGGTCAGCCCGTTCCCGGTGGACGTCGAGTACCCGACCGAGATCGAGGGAATGCCGATGGAGCGGTACATCACATGGATGCGTTCGGCGTCGCGGGTCACCCAGATGGGTCTTCCGGCGCTGTCGCTTCCCGCCGGCTTCACCGCCGCCGGATTACCGGTCGGTGCGCAGCTGATCGGAGCACCCCGCGACGACCTCCGGCTGCTTGCTTTCGCCAAGTCCCTGGAGCAGGCGCGGCGCAGCTAGCCCGACATTCTGCCGGACGAGGCGGTTCGCTCTACTCTCGTCCCATGGCCGATCGAGTTGCGTTCCGAACCTGTCCGCTATGTGAAGCCGGCTGCGGACTCGAAATCGAGCTCACCGGCAAGCCCGACGGAACCGAAGAAGTCAAACGAATCCGGGGCGACCAGGCCGACGTGTTCAGCGCCGGATTCATCTGCCCGAAGGGCTCGACCCTGAAGCACCTGCACGAAGATCCCGACTGGCTCCGACAACCCCACGTGAAGCGCGACGGAGGATTTGTCGCGGTGTCCTGGGATGAAGCGTTCGAGACCATCGCCGCCGGACTCGAGCCGATCTTGACCGCGGGGAACCGAGACGCCGTCGGGATCTACCTCGGCAACCCGAACGCTCACAATCTGGCCCCGATGTTCTACAACCGGGGGCTGATCAAGAGCATCGGCACACAGAACGTGTTCAGCGCGTCGACGGTCGATCAACGCCCCAAGGAAGTGTCGTCTGCGATGATGTTCGGGTCGGTGGCGGTGCCGGTCCCCGATCTCGATCGAACCGACTATCTGCTGATGCTCGGCGCCAACCCGCTGGCCAGCAACGGGTCGCTCTGCACCGCCCCCGACTTTCCGGGGCGGCTGGCGAAGATTCAGGATCGGGGTGGCAAGATTGTGGTCGTTGACCCCCGCCGCAGCGAAACCGCCGAACGGGCTGATCAGCACATCGCCATCAAGCCCAACGGCGATGCCTACCTGCTGGCGGCGCTGGTCAACGTCATGCTGAACGACGGCTCGGCCGAACCGGGCCGGTTGACGAAACACACCACCGGTCTCGATCGCCTGCCCCACCTGTTCGCCCCGTTCACTCCCGAGTCGGTGGAGGGCCGCACCGGGGTTGCTCCCGAGGTCGTGCGCGTCCTGGCCAGCGAACTCACCGGGGCACCCACGGCCGCCGTGTACGGGCGGATCGGTACCACGTGCCAAGAGTTTGGGACGCTCAGCAGCTGGTTGGTCGACGTGGTCAACCTTGTCACCGGCAACCTCGACTCGGTCGGCGGAGCCATGTTCACCACCCACGCCTCGGGTCAACCATCGACCAAAGGCGAGCCGGGGCGGGGGAGAGGCTTCCGGCTCGGTGCCCGCACCAGCAGGGTGAGTGGCACACAGTCGACCTTCGGCGAGTTCCCGGTGACGGTGATGCCCGAGGAGATCGAAACCGCAGGAGACGGCCAGATAAGGGCCATGGTGACCGTCGGTGGCAACCCGGCCAGCTCGAACCCCAACTCTGGCCGGATGAATTCGGCCCTCGCCCAGCTCGACTTCATGGTGTCGGTCGACCCCTACATCAACGAGACAACTCGGCACGCCGACGTGATCCTCCCGCCGCCGAGCCCGCTCCAGAAGTCTCACTACGATCTGGCCCTGCTTCAGTTTGGCGTGCGCAACATCGCCAACTACAGCCCACCGGTGCTCCCCCTCGACGACGGCCAAATGGACGAGGGCCAGATCCTGCTCCGCCTCACTGCGATATTCGCCGGCGAAGCGGCCAGCGGACCTGAGGCTGAGCGGGCTGCTGCCGGTATCGATCATCTGACCGCCTCAGCCATCGCCGGCGCTGCGACCCGCGACGACTACAGCACGGTGTCCGGCCGAGATGTTGACGAGCTGTTGGAAATGACAGGTCGCGCCGGTCCGGAACGACTACTCGATATCGCCGTTCGCACCGGCCCCTTCGGCGATGGCTTCGGAAGCGATCCCGACGGCGTCTCGATGGACGTTCTGCAGGAGCACCCGCACGGCCTCGACCTCGGGCCGCTCCATGAACATCGGATCCCTGACCTGCTGCGCACCCCCTCGGGCACGATCGAGCTGTTCAACGAGGCTCTGCTGTCCGAGCTCGAGCGGTTGACCGACACCGTTGCCGACGACGTTGCGCCGATGATGTTGATCGGCCGGCGGCACGTACGGTCGAACAACTCGTGGATGCACAACGTCAAGGTGCTCACCAAGGGCCGAAACCGATGCACGCTCCAGATCCATCCCGACGACGCTGATCGCATTGGCTTGGTCGACGGCGCTCCCGCCAGGGTCACGAGTCGGGTTGGCGAGGTGGTGGTCGACTGCGAACGTACCGACGCCATCCGGCCCGGAGTGGTGAGCATCCCCCATGGTTTCGGTCAGAACGACGCCGGCGTGCAACTACGGGTTGCGTCGGAGTATCGCGGCGTCAACACCAACCTACTCACCGACGAATACCTGCGCGATCCGATCACCGGCAACATCGCTCTCAACGGCGTGCCGGTCGAGGTCGTTCCCGCCTAACTAACCCCCCGAAACAGCTGAGTCACCCTCGGGGTTGGCTACCAGGTCGTCGTCGGGGTCGTCGAGCCAGCCCTGAGGCAGCGCCACGACCTGGGGACCTCGAGTGTGGCCCCGCGCCACCCGGCGGTTCTCATCGGGCAATCGCACATCGGGCAGCTGGGCCAGCAGGTCGTCGAGGTGGTCGAGCGATTCGATCTGACCCAACTTGCCTCTGATCTCGCCGCCGACCGGATATCCCTTCAGGTACCAGGCGGTGTGCTTGCGGAACTCCCTGACCCCCTTGAACTCGCCGAACCATGCCACGAGCTCCTTGGCATGCTCGGCCATCAGCAAGGCAACCTCGGAGGTTCGTGGGATCGTGGGCAGCGGCTCGCCGGTGAAGGCGGCGTCGAGGTGAGCGAACAACCACGGCCGCCCCAGGCAACCGCGACCGATGACGACCCCGTCGCACCCGGTTTGGTCCACCATCGCCAACGCGTCCGACGCTTCCCAGATGTCTCCGTTGCCGTACACCGGAAGCTCGGCCGGGACCGTCTCGCGCAGCGCAGCGACGGTGGACCAATCGGCGGAACCGCTGTAGAGCTGGGCGGCGGTCCGTCCGTGGAGTGCGAGGGCAGCGATTCCGGCATCGGCCGCGATCCGGCCAGTGTCGAGATAGGTGTGGTGGTCGTCGTCGATTCCGACCCGAAACTTCACCGTGACCGGCACCCCGCCGGCGGCTTTGACCGCAGCGTTGAGAACTCGTTCGAGGAGCTTGCGCTTGTACGGCAGGGCCGAGCCGCCCCCATTGCGGGTGACCTTGCGCACAGGGCAGCCGAGGTTCAAGTCGAAGTGGTCGATGCGTTCGGTGTCGATCAGCTTGCCGATGGCTTCGCCCACCACGGCAGGATCGACGGCGGCCAGCTGCAGACTGCGGGGCGACTCGTCGTCAGCGAACTGGGTGAGCTTCATCGTCTTCTCGTTGCCCTCAACGACGGCACGGGCCGAGATCATTTCGCTCACATAGAGCCCACCGCCGTAGCGTCGGCAAAGCCGGCGGAAGGGCGCGTTGGTGACGCCGGCCATCGGAGCCAGCACTACCTTGGGCACGTTCCCAGCAGCAAACAACGGGGGAGCGATCACGACACAACAAGGATAGAGCCCACACGGTGCCCAAGCGGGACGTATCAGATCCCGGGATCGATGCCTGTCATCTCAATTGAGAGGTTCCACAGTCTTATGGCGAGTTCAAGATTCCGGGCGGTGCTCGTGCTTTCGACCTTTACCGCGGGGCCAGCGGTTTCCCCTCGCTTGGCGGGGCCGACGTAGTCGCCACCCTGAACCGATGGCGCGGTCGCCGCCATCAGCGTGGGCCACGCTCCGGCTTCGGCGCTGTTGAAGAACGGCCGGACAACGGGAACGATCAGCTTCATCCACGACGGCATGGTTCGGAACAGCTCGGTCTCGGCGATCCCGGGGTGGCATGCGACGGCGATGGTGGACCTCGAAGCTGCTCGAAGCCGCCGGTCGAGTTCGTACATGAACAGCAGGTTGGCAAGCTTGCTCTGCCCATAGCGAGCTCTGGCGTCGTACTCGGCCTTGGCATCGATGTCGTCGAAGAAGATCTGGCTTCCCTTGTGGGCCAGGCTGCTGGTCACAACCACCCTGCCGGCCGGGCTTTCGTTGAGTTTGGCGAGCAGAAGCGCAGTGAGAGCGAAGGTGCCGAGATGGTTGACGCCGAACTGTGACTCGAAACCTTCCTCGGTTCGCTGCAGCGGCGGAATCATGATTCCGGCGTTGTTGATCAGCACGTCGAGTCGGGGCTCGTTTGCCACTCGGTCGGCGGCCGATCGAACGCTCGCGAGACTGGCCTGATCGAGCTCGACGAACTCGACGTCGGCACGGGGCACGTCGGAGCGGATGCGGTCGATCGCCTCGGCCGCTCGCTCGCTCGACCGGCACCCCAACAGCACCCGGGCCCCTTTGGCGGCAAGCACCTTGGAGGCCTCGAAACCCAGCCCGGTGTTGGCGCCGGTCACCAGGATCGTTCGACCGGCCTGCTCGGGGACGTCGGCGGCGGTGAACCCTGTTGTCATGGACTGACCCTAGGCCCGCCGAATCCGGATCGGACCACGTGCGATAGAAGCGTCCACGGGGCGACCCCGTTGAGTCACCACGACGAGGTCATCGGCCACGAGGCGGCGCGCCGCGGCACGGGCGGGTTCCATCAACGGTCGCCATATGGCTTCGTCGTTGCCGCCAATGCGCTTGGCAGCGTCGGAAGGACAGATGCTGGCCCCGCGCTGCCTTTCGGAAAGCATTTCAAGAATCGCCGCCTCCAAGGCGGCATCGTCAGCGGTGATTCGGCGACCTCGGCATCGCTGCGAGCAATAGCGAACTTGATCCCAGTCGCGCTCCCATTTTTTGCGCCATTGGATCGTGCGACCGCAAGATCGACAAGTCTTTGCTGCTCTATCGGTCATGGCGCCGAAGGTAGCCAACCGGCACGACCGGGCGCGAGTCGGGCGACCCGTCGCTCGTCTCCACGATGGCATCTGCTGCCGCGTGTCAAGGTTTTCAAGACGGGGTCAGACCCCACACGGCTGAGAATCAGAGTTAGTGGAACTCTTCGGTGCGGCGACCAACCGAGGTACGGCGTTCGGCGAACACCTTGGTCCAGTCCTGTTTGATCCGTCGATCGGCGCGGCGTCGTTCCGGGACGCTCTCGTGGGTCGGATCGTCGAGAGCTTCCGACACTGAGTCGAGCGCATCGCTGATCGAATCGGGAACCGAGAGCGAAGCGGAAACGAAGGCATGCTCGCTGTTGTGCAAATAGGTTGCGTCGTAGGTGGCGAGCAGGATGACCTGCGTGTAAGGACTGACATGCCGTATTTCGCCGAGGACCTCGCTACCCCGCAGCCCGGGGGAGTCTTCGGCAATCAGAAGCAAGTCCGGCTTCAGAATCTCGCAGGCGTCGATCGCCATCACGGCGTTCGTTACCTCCCGAACCGTTTCGAAACGTTCGTGCTGCACCACGAGATGGCGCGCCGCAACACACGCTCCGGGATCGGAGATCGCGATCACAGCTGTGTAGACATCCAATTCCGAATTCATCAACGGATCTATCGGCAGGTTCAGGTTGGTTATTGAATCCTGGCCGTGACCAGGACCAACATGCACTAGCTGGAGAAGGCGTCGATATCGATTTCGCACTCAGACAGCGTCTCGAACAAACCCACCAACGCCGCGTTCTCGGCGCTCGTTCCGTTCGAGAAGCTCAGCAGGGTTTCGAGGTCGGCGGTGTCGACGAAACAGGTTGCTTGCTCTTCGGTGAGAGTGCTGTCTTGCATCATTCCCTCGATGAACAACTGGCGGCCGATCTCGGTCTCCAGCAGCCCGGCGATCAGGTCGATTTCGCTATCGGAGAGGGTGTCGTCGCTCATCGATTCGCCGCCGGTGGCGAGCGCTTCCCCTGAGTCGTCATCGTCGTCGGTGATGCCACAGACGTCGACGGCAAACTGATCGAGCCGGTCGTTGGCGTCGTCGATGTCATCGTTTTCGAGCAGTGCCGGATCCATCACGGCGAAAGCTGCGAAATAGTTGTAGTCGGTTTCGGCGAGAGCCTCGATCAGCGCCTCGACGCCGACCCTGGCTGTGTCGTAGTCGTCGGCAATCTCGTCGGGGACCACCTTCTCGCTTTCGACGATGAACTCTTCCCACACCTTGGCGATTCGTTCGGCGTTTTCGGGACCGAAATCCTGTTCGAAGTCGATATCGCTCTCGGCACTGTCGAGTTCGATAGCGAGGGCGCAGTAGGCCTCGACCCGCTCGCTGTCGGACATCGTGGCCGCCCCGGTCGAGGTTGGCTCCGAGGTTGTCGCGGCGGTCTCGCTACTGGAGAATTTCAACCCTTCGGGATCCTCGGATGCGGTCGAGCCGCCGTTGCAGGCGGAGAGAAAGAGAGCTGCGCTTGCCACAAGGGCGAGCTGTCGACGAGCAGGGCGAAGCGGCGGAGCCATGCTTGTAGTTGTCGGGGCACTGTTCCGGTCGCTTGAGTTTCGTGGGCGTCTGGCGGCGGACCCCCATCGGAACCCGTACCCTCTGGGTGGTGAGCTTGATTCCCCAGTCGGACCAGTGGATGTTCAACGAGGGGACCCATACGCGGCTCTACGAGGCGCTCGGCTGCCAACCGCTGACCGCGTGGACCGATCCGGGCCGGCGGTTCGCCGTGTGGGCGCCGAGCGCAAAGGCCGTTGCGGTGATCGGTGACTTCAACCAGTGGGGACCCGGCCAGCAACTCCACCCCAATGGTTCGAGCGGTATATGGGCCGGGGTCGTTCCCGATGCCAAGGTGGGTGACCGGTACAAGTTTCAGATCACCGCGGCAGACGGGGCGATGCTCGAGCGGGCCGATCCGCTCGCCTTCGCCGCCGAGCTGCCTCCCCATACGGCGTCGGTCGTAACCGACCTCAGCTACAAATGGGGCGACGACGACTGGATGGGCGCCCGCTCGAGCAGGCAATCCCATACCGAGCCCATCTCCATGTACGAGATGCACGTCGGTTCCTGGCGGCACGCCGAGGCCTACCGAAGCCTTACCTGGACCGAATTGGCCGAGCCGCTCGCCGATCATCTCGACGCAACCGGATTCACCCACGTCGAGCTGCTCCCGATCATGGAGCATCCTTTCTATGGGAGCTGGGGCTACCAATCCACCGGCTTTTATGCCCCGACCGCCCGCTACGGCCTACCCACCGAATTCATGGGCTTCGTCGATGCGCTGCACCAGCGCGGCATCGGGATAGTGCTCGACTGGGTTCCCAGCCACTTCCCGTCCGACGACTTCGCTCTAGGGCGTTTCGACGGCTCACCGCTGTACGAGCACGCCGATCCAAAGGAAGGGTGGCATCCCGACTGGAAGAGTTACGTGTTCAACTACGGCCGGCACGAAGTGCGGTCGTTCCTCACCTCGAGCGCACACATGTGGCTTGATCGCTACCACATCGACGGCATTCGAGTCGATGCGGTGGCGTCGATGCTGTACCGCGACTACTCACGGGAAGAGGGCGAATGGATTCCCAACGTCCACGGCGGTCGGGAGAACCTCGAAGCGATCGGCTTCCTGCAGCACCTCAATCAGTCGATCGGTGAGCGGTTCCCGGACGCGATCACCGTGGCTGAGGAGAGCACCGCGTTTCCCGGAGTCACCCGCCGTGTCGCCGATGGCGGGCTCGGGTTTCACTACAAGTGGGACATGGGGTGGATGCACGACACGTTGTCGTATCTGGAGAGAGATCCGATCCACCGCCGGTTCCATCACAACGAGATCACGTTTCGTTCGGTGTACGCCTTCAGCGAGAACTATGTGCTCGGCCTCTCCCACGACGAGGTCACCCATGGCAAAGGGTCGCTATTGGCCAAGATGCCGGGCGATGAGTGGCAGCAGTTTGCCAACCTCCGGGTGCTGTATGGCAACCAATGGCTGAACTCGGGCAAGAAGTTGCTGTTCATGGGCCAGGAATTCGGGCAGGGTCCAGAGTGGAATCACGACTACCCGGCGGCGTGGAGCCAGCTGGAGCTGCCCAATCACGCTGGCACGATGGCGTGGGTCAGTGCGCTGAACTCGCTGTACCGCTCCGAGCCGTCGTTGCATGCCAGCGACAACGACCCGGCCGGGTTCTCATGGGTTGTGAACGACGACGGGGAGAACAGCGTGTTGGCATGGATTCGTGAGTCCGCCGATCACCGCCCGGTATTGTGTGTCTTCAACCTCACGCCGGTGACCCGAAGCGAATATCGGCTGGGGGTGCCCCGCGGCGGTGAATGGGAGGTGCTGGTAAACAGCGACCTTGCTGAGTACGGCGGCTCGGGGGTCGAAGTCGCTACTGCGACAGCCGATGGTCACGGCGCCCACGGTCGGGAGCAGAGCTTCGTTCTCGACCTGCCACCGTTGAGCGTCGTTGCGCTCGCACCGATCGGCTGACCGTCTTGCTCGGCGACACCGGCTGAGCCACTCTGTTTCCCATGGCTGGAAAGATCTCGAAGAAGCTCTACGAGTCGGAGCTGAAGCGACTGCAGTTCGAGCTGGTGAAGATGCATGAGTGGGTCCGCCAGGAAGGTCTCAGGGCGGTTGTGGTGTTCGAGGGCCGGGATGCGGCGGGCAAGGGCGGCACGATCAAGCGGATTGCAGAACCCCTCAACCCTCGAGTGGTTCGGATCGCAGCTCTACCGGCTCCGACCGAGCGTGAAAAGACCCAGTGGTACTTCCAGCGGTATGTCGCCCACCTGCCGGCTGCGGGGGAGATGGTGCTCTTTGACCGCAGTTGGTACAACCGGGCCGGGGTCGAAAAGGTGATGGGTTTCTGCACCGACGAGGAGTACAGAGAGTTTCTGCGCTCGGCGCCCGAGTTCGAGCGCATGCTGGTGCGCAGCGGCATCAAAGTCATCAAGTACTGGTTCTCGGTCAGCGATGCCGAGCAGGAACGTCGATTCAGGAGCCGCCTCTCCGATCCGACGAAACGGTGGAAGTTCTCGCCGA
This sequence comes from Acidimicrobiales bacterium, assembly GCA_013003325.1. Lineage (GTDB taxonomy): Bacteria > Actinomycetota > Acidimicrobiia > Acidimicrobiales > SZUA-35 > JABDIY01. The sequence continues at coordinate 7,626 of JABDJU010000131.1, read as the reverse complement.
TGGATCTCGAATCGCGGAGCCGGTGGGCCGACTACAGCCGAGCCAAGGATGCGATGTTTGCCGCCACTGACATCAAGCAGGCGCCGTGGTGGGTGGTCGAGTCGGATAACAAGAAGATCGCCCGCCTGAACTGCATCAGCCATCTGCTGACCCAGATTCCCTACCAGGAGGTCGAGCATCCGGAGATCGTGCTGCCCGATATTCCCAGCGACGGGTATGTGCGGCCCCCGATTTCCGATCAGACGTTCGTACCGCCGGTCTACGGGGACTAGCTTGAACCGAGGAGGCAAGACCTCCTTAGACATGCTTCATCTTGGGTAATTTGCCCTATAACGAAGGGTCGGTCGGCCTGCCGATGATCTCTACATGATGGCTTCGACGCGACGGGTTCTGCTGGCCGCCTGCATTGTCTTCAGCCTGCTCACCACGGTCGGTGCGGCTCCGGCCGGTGCGGCAGGTGGCTTCTTCGAAGGATCCGTTGTGCGAGCCCATGACGCCGAGGCCGAGATGCTCGACACCATCAATCGGACCAGGGCCGAGTACGGACTCGGCGCGCTGCGGTCCGAGCCCTGGGGCGACTACGAGGGTTACCTCAACTGCATCGCCCAGCAGAACGCGGCCCAGCGAGCTCTGGAGCACTACCCCGCCTCGTGCAACCAGGGCTTCGTGGAAGCTGAGATCCTCGCCGCCCGCTATGCGGTGCCAGCCGGCGGAAGTACCAACACTTTGGTCAAGCAGTGGAACGAGAGCGACGGCCATCGCCGGATCATGCTCGCCGCCGACGCCGACTATGCCAATGTGGGCGTGTTCTGCATGGGCCACACCGCATGGGCGATCGCCTGGATCGGGACCGACGCGGGCTCAGTGACGCAGAACTACACAACCGAGCAGAGCATCGGCACCGAGTTCTTCACCGACAACGATTACCGCTGCGTCGACAGCGAAGCCCAGGCGATCAACGAACCGCTGCGGGCGTTCGAGCCAGCTCAGACCATCGAAGATCTCATCACCCAGGAAGACTTCGACAAGCCCGAAGCCGACATCCTTCGCCTCTACCTCGCCTTCTTCAACCGCCAGGCCGAAATCGCCGGTGCCAACTACTGGATTGGCCTCAACGCGACGGGTGTCTCGATCGATCGGATCAGCGCCGAGTTCGCAGTCAGCCAGGAGTTCCAGAACACCTACGGCTCGGTCGACAACGAGGGCTACCTCCAGATTCTGTATCAGAACGTTCTGGGGCGACAGCCCGACCAGGCTGGCTTCGACTACTGGCTTGGATTGCTCAACAACGGTGACCTCGACCGCGGCGGGGTTGTGCGTTGGGTCGCCAACGACGTCGAGTTCACCGAGGCCAACCTCTACAACGGCCACTAGACCGCACCACTACGCCGGCCGAATCGTCACCCGGTTGTCGTGATACACAGCACCGTGTCCGCCGTCTGAGTCCTCTTCGCGGACCGTGGCGTTGATCAGCTGACTGGCCCAGCCTTTGGTGATGGCGGCCACGCCCGGTCGAGCAGCGGTGTCGTCGATCGAAACAGTTGTCACAAACGAGCCCCGGTCGTTGCCAACCGCCACCCTCGACCCTTCTTCGAGTCCGTCCCTCTCGGCATCGGCGCGGCACACCACCACCGGCGGTTCGCCGGTTCGGGCCATCGTCTTGGCCGTTTGCGAGAACACGGTATTGATGTGCCAGTCGCTGCCGTTGGCGATCAGGTTGTAGCTCGAACCGGTCACCGACTCCTTCACGCCCCTCCAGTCGGGCAGGTACCCCAGGCCGTCGGACTCGGCCTGAGGGTTACAGAAGAAGAAACGCTCGACCGGGGCCGGCTCGGGCAGCCGGGCGAATCCGGTGGACCTGAGTGACTCCACCGTGATCCCGGAGGCCCGGAAGGCATCGGTATCGAGGAGTGCCTTTGCGTAGTCGATCTCGTCGGCCTGGAAAACCGTGTCGGCAAACCGCTGGTCGTGAACGGCCAGGGCGGTGGCGAGGCGACGGAAGATGTCGGTGTGGGAGAGGGCTTCGCCCGCGGGTTCGACGGCCGGGTTGTTCCAATTCAGGTAGTAGTGGGTGAAACTGTCGTTCATCTCGATCTGTTCGTGCTGGAGTGTCGACGGGAGCACGTAGTCGGCGAAGTCGGTGGTCGGTGTCGAGAACACGTCGATCACGACGGTGAACAGCTCGTCGCGGCTCAGCGAGCGTTTGATCTCGTTGCTGTCGGGGTTCGAGACAACCGGGTTTGCAGCGGTGATGATCAACGCCTCCACCGGTTCGGACGGGTCTTCGAGTTCGTCGACCAGCCTGGTCATGATCCGATCGCGTCGGGGGCCGGGAGCGAGTTCGGGCATTCGGGCCGTCGTGGTGTTGAAGGCGTAGGCAGGCCCTGTGCTGTACACCAGACCCCCACCGCGTTGGCCGAAGGCGCCGGTTATCCCGGCCAGACAGCTCACCGTTCGAGCAGCCTGAGCACCATGGGCGTGTCGCTGCATCCCCTGTCCCAGCTTGATGGCCACCGGTGGTGTGCCAACGATCCGGTCGGCCAAATTGTGGATCTGAGATTCATCGAGGCCACACACCCGAGCCGCTCGGGCCGGATTCCATTCGTCGAGCAACCGATCGAAGTCTTCGTAGTTCTCGCCGTGGGCGGCGATCCACGCTTGGTCGACCCCGTCGAGTTTCCTCACTGCGTGGCACAACCCGAGGGCCAGCGCTCCGTCGGTGCCCGGCAGCAGTGCGATGTGTTCGTCGGCTCGTTGAGCGGTTCGGGTACCCACCGGATCGACGGCCACGATGTGCGCCCCGTTGTCCCGGGCCCGCTGAACGAAGGGCCAGAAGTGTTGGCTGGTCACAAGGGTGTTCGCTCCCCACAGCAACACGGTGCCGGCGTCGACCACGTCTTCGGGGTCCATCCCGTTGGCGAAGCCCTGTGTGTAGAGCAGGCCGACGTGGCCGCTGATCGAGCAGATCGTGCCCAGATGGTTCGAAGCTCCGAGCGCGTTCATGACCCGTGCACCGGCCGGTAGACCCGACCCCTGAACAGCGCCGACGTTGCCGGTGCCGGTGTAGGGCCAGATCGCCTGCCCACCGACCCGATCCCGGACTTCGATCAGCCGAGCGGCGATGTCGGCGAGGGCTTCGTCCCAGCTCACACGTTCGAAACGGCCTTCCCCCTTTGGGCCGACCCGTTTCAGCGGGTGCAGGATTCGAGACTGGTCAGTGGCGAACTCGAGCCACGGGTTCACCTTTTTGCACAGGCCGCCATCGGTGAAGGGGTGATCGGGATTGCCGCGGAGCTTTGTCGCGTGACCGTCGTCGTCGACGGTTACGATCCAGCTGCATCCGTCGGGACAGTCGAGCGGGCAGGCCCCGATCACATCACGCATTCCTCTAGTGTGCCTGGCTGCGCCACACACGCCGCCCGCCGTTCAAGGGGACAGGCGGCGGCGCGTGGTGGTAGCGCTGTTAGAACCCGAGCGAGGACCAGTATCGACATCCGGTGCGAATGATCGAAGGTTGAGAACGCATGCTCTTCGGTTGCGGGTCGCAAGGCTCATGCAGCTAGCTGCCGGGTTTACGTACGATTGCCTGCAACCAGAGGGTGGACCGGCGACGTAACCTCCCGCGTGTTCGGGAGGAGAGCGTGAAACCATTCGGATACCGACCGGAGCTTGACGGCCTGCGCACCATCGCGGTGTACGTGGTGGTCGCCTATCACAGCGGGCTCTCGTTGTTCAGCAACGGGTATCTCGGGGTCGACGTCTTCTTCGTGCTGTCGGGGTTTCTCGTCACCAACGTGCTCCTCAACGAACTGCACGAGCGGGGTGAGATTCGGCTACTCAGGTTCTTCGCCCGGCGCATCCGGCGGCTCCTCCCCGCTGGCCTGGTCACGATTTTGCTCACCGTCGTCGCGTTGCGGTTCGCCACCGAAACAAGCGAGCGCATTGGCGTGCAGTCAGACGCCAGATCCGCAGCGCTCTGGTTCGCCAACTTCAACGCGGTCGACCGCATCCGTGACGGCCTCGTCAACCCGAGCCCGCTCTTTCACTTCTGGTCGCTGTCGATCGAGGAGCAGTACTACCTCGTGTTTCCGGCCATCGTTCTGGCGCTCTGGGCGGCTCGTCGCCGACGCCTGGACGTCATGTGGGTTGTGCTCGCCGGTGCGGCGGCGCTGGGTGCGTTGGCTCAGGTGGCGTTCAATCAGGCCGACCCGACGGCGGCCTACTACTTCACCCATCTGCGGATCTATCAGATGCTCGCCGGCGCCGCCCTTGCGGCCACGTTGAAAGACCGGCCGAACCTTGTTCCCAACTTGCCCGGAGCGGTCCCGACGGCTGCGTTGGGCGCGGTCGTGGTGCTCACGCTCGGCGGCGCCGAATCTCTCAGCCCTTCGTTGCGCGGGGTCCTCACGACCGGGTTGATCGTGGTGGTTCTGCACGGACTGGTGCACGACGATTCCTGGATCAAGCGTGCGTTGTCGGCGAAGCCGATGGTCTACCTCGGGGGTCTCTCCTACGCGGTGTACCTGTTCCACGTTCCGATTGGCGTAATCACCGACTACGCCGTCGGTGCGATGAACCCGTGGCCGAAGCTCGCCTACACAGCCGTTGTCTCGACCGTGCTCGCCGCCATCAGCGCGTCGATTCTCGAACGGCCGGTACGGGTGAATCCGACGCTCGACCGGTACCCGGGTCGCGTGATCGCCGCCGGACTCACCTCGTCGGCGTTGGTCGGCCTCACCATCGTTCCCTTGGTGCTCTAGTCCTCAGAGTTGACCGCCGGGTTGGATGACCTCGCGGCCGGTCAGGAACCTGAATTGGCTCCGCAGCTGTACCTCCTCGGGCAGCCCGATTCGGTAGAGGTTCAACGGCCGGTCGAGCAGACCCCACGCAATCGTTTCCGCGGCATGCTCGCGTGCCTGGTCAGCCCAGTCGAAGGTGCGGTCTTCCCACACTTCGAGGCCGAGCCGGTTCGTGAAGGTGGCGCGGTCGCTGTCGGTGAGGTTCTCGTACATCCATACGTGGGCCAGCTCGTGGAGCAGGATGTGTTTGGGCCGGATGGCCAGTGATGCGCAATCGTCGACCGTGCACTGCCCGGTCTCGTCGAAGCAGAGGTACAACCGCCACCCGTCGTCGGTGACGATCGATCGCCCGAGCACTTCATCGCACAGCTCCAGGTGACGGGTGAACGTGATCGACTCCGGTGCCGGCATCGCCAGCCCGGCTTGCTCGAATCGACCGAGCGCCCACCGAAGCGCGGACTCGAGTTCATCGGTCCCGTTGTACACATTGATCCGTGCGCCGTTCACCTGGATCCAACCGGTGACCGTCACGAGATCCTCGACACTGATCAGCGTTTCATCGACCCGTAGCTCCCTCCCTTGCCACCAACCTCCGGGAAGGTCGTCGTCGGGCACGCACCGGCGGGCCTGATCGATCGTGCGGAATCGTTCTTCTGACACGATCGTGCCATTCGACATGGTCAGCAAGACTGCGAGCTCACCCGGGCATCCGGTTCCGTCATCCCCGTCGACCACAACGACCAGGCCGTCGAGAATGAAGTAGCTCGAGCCGAGCGGGTAGACCGCCGAGGTGCCGTCGGGCAACTGGCTGATCCTCCAGGTCGTGGCTGACTGGGTCTCTCGGACCGAATCGAGCTCGGGTAGGCCTGCGGTTCGTATTCCGGCGATCGAGTCGACGTAGGTGGCGCCTTCGGCATACACATCGCTGAGTTCGATCGAGGGATCTGACCAGGCGTCCACCCAAAAGGCCGCGAGTTCGTCGGCCTCGAAGGGCTCCACGAACGAGGGCCGCCGTTCCCTGAATGCCTCGCTCGAGAACGCCGACACCATCTTCTTTCCGCCGTGCATCCCGATCGGGTCGAGAATATTCACAATATGGGCGGGCGTCGCCGTGATGTCGGTCGTGTCCATTCCGGAGGGGCCCCAGTCGAGGTAGATCCGGAAGACGACCCCGTCGGTACTGATGAACGCCGGTCCCATCGGGACCGCGGCATCGCTTCGGGGCGGCAGGACACTCAACATGAACGAGAATGCCCCTTCGCCGGTTTCGATCGGAACTGCCGGAACCATCGAACGGAAGTCAAACTCCACATTTGGGTCCCAGAAGTACCGGTACGCCGAGCCGCCCATCTGCGACGGCAGCTCCAGGAGTGCAGCGGTCCAGATGTTGGCCTCCACGGCCCACAGCTGGCCGTCGCGTGATGCCATGAACGTCGTTGTGGTGGGCGTGTCGGCAACTCGGTTCGCGACCGTGTCGCCGGCGCACGATGCGGCCAGCAGAGCTGCGGTTGCGACAACCGCGAGAACTCGAAGCGGTGGGCTTTTCACACTTCTACAGTGATCCGCATCCGTTTCTGAGCGCCAGAGGACGACGTCACCGCCGCACCCCCTTTTTGACCGACTCGGACACAGCGTCGTTGGATCGAAATCGCCCACGTTGGGCGGTGCACGGACCTCAGAATGTAACGGGGGATAGCTTGGGGACGAGGTCGGCTGCCAGCTACGATCTACGCCCGTGTCCGAGTTCTTGCGCCAGTACCTTTTGGTTGCCGTTTTTGGTGCTGCCGCCTTCGGTCTCGTGGGCACCTTCATCGGTCTGGCGTCGATCTTTCGGCCGTCGCGACCGACAGTAGGGAAGATCGAAAACTACGAGTCCGGTGTAGACCCGGTCGGCGCCCACTGGGGTCAGTCGCAGATCCGGTATTACATCTTTGCCCTGCTCTTCGTGATGTTCGACGTCGAGGCCGTCTTCATCTTTCCCTGGGCGGTCAGGCTGGAGGCGTTCGGCTGGTTCGGGCTCGTTGAGATGACCATCTTCATCTTCATCCTCACCCTCGGGCTCGCCTACGCCTGGCGAAAAGGAGTCCTCCGATGGGCCTAGTCGAATCCGGCCGTGTGCCCAAGCCGCTCACCACGCTGCTCAACATGAGTCGCAAGTACAGCTTGTGGGTCTATCAGTGGGGCCTCGCCTGCTGCGCTATCGAGATGGGAGCGGCCTTCGGCTCACCCCGCTACGACGTGATGCGCCTCGGCGTCATCCCATTGCCGGCCAGTCCCCGTCAAGCCGACTTCGTGTGCGTGTCCGGCACCGTGACCGACAAGATGGCCCCGGCCGTTCGGCGCCTGTATGAACAGATGCCAGAGCCAAAGTACGTGATCAGCATGGGATCGTGCGCCAACTGCGGCGGCCCCTACTGGGACAGCTACTCGGTGACCAAGGGCGTAGACCAGATCATCCCGGTCGACGTGTACGTTCCCGGCTGCCCACCCCGGCCCGAGGCTCTGCTCGAAGGGATCGTGCTCCTGCAAGAGATGATCCAGAACGAAGACATGGCCGAGAAGTGGAAGGGTGATCCGCTTGCCGTCGTCAGCTGACACCGAAACCGACGAACAGGTAGAGGTGGTCGATCACGCCAGGACTGCCCTGCTCGACGCACTTCGGACCGACCTCGGCGACGCGCTGGTCGAGCATGCGCTGGTTCCCGGCGTCGATCTCACCGTCCGGATCGCCACCAGCTCCTGGGGCGATACTGCGGCCTACCTCCGCGAGCGGCAGCGTTTTCGTTTCTTCGACTTCATCAGCGCGATCGACTGGATGCCCTCACCG
>JABDJU010000115.1 GCA_013003325.1 Acidimicrobiales bacterium | reverse complement strand
GCTCGGTACTGCTGGGTCGGTCTCGACGGTTCGTGCATCGTGTGGGAGTTAAGCGACTGAGAGTTCCTGTCCGCCCACAATCCTCTCGTCACCGAGGTTCGACCCGCCATCGGGTCCAGGTACTTCCTCGCTGGCCCCCGTTGGGCGGAACAGGCGAACAGGTTCGCTGACGAGATCATCGACGTGATCCATCACCATGCCGGGCCCCGGTCGCGCATCGCGGTCGACCAACTCCATCTCGTCGGCTTCCAACGCCTCATCGAGGCCGGCATCGAGATCGGCCACGGCGGAGAAATGATGGAACTGGCGCGGTTGATCAAAGGTGAAGACGAGATCCGGGCCATGCGCTGTGCCGTCCACGCCTGCCAAACCACGATGCGAGAGATGCGCGAGGCGCTGGCCCCCGGGATGACCGAACGAGACGTGTGGGCCATGCTGCACGCCGGAAACATCCGGCGGGCCGGTGAGTGGATCGAGACTCAGATTCTCGCATCGGGCCCGCGCACCAACCCGTGGATGCAGGAGGCCAGCAGCCGGGTGATCCAGAACGGGGAGCTGCTGGGCTACGACACAGACCTGGTCGGCGTCTACGGGATGATGGTCGACATTTCTCGAACGTGGTTGGTGGGCGATGGTTCTCCGACCGGGCCGCAGCGACATGTGCACGCCCTCGCCCTCGAACAGATCCAGCGCAACACCGAAATGCTGCGGCCGGGCACGACCTTCCGTCAGCTGGTGTTCGACAGCTGGTCTCCACCCCACGATGAGTACCGGCGATACTGCTGCCAGTTTCACGGTGTCGGCCAATGTGACGAGTTTCCCGACATCTACTGGCCCGAACAGTGGGACGACTGGGGTTTCGACGGCGAACTCGAGGCCGGGATGGTGATGACGGTGGAGAGCTTCGTCGGGCCCCGCTCGGGCGGCGAAGGGGTCAAACTGGAGAACCAGGTGCTGATCGCCGAAGACGGGCCGGAGCTCCTGACCGAACTGTCGCTCGATCTGTCCTAGCCGCCGAATCAGTCGTCCTCGAATTCGAGCAACAGATCCTGCTCTTCGTCACTCAAACCTCCACGAGCCTCGATCAGGTCGGGGCGCCGGTCGAGTGTGAGGCGCAGCGCTTTGGCTCGTCGCCACCGTGCCACCTTGCCATGGTCGCCGCTGGTCAACACCGCTGGGACCGCCCAGGAGCGATACTCCGCAGGCCGGGTGTACTGGGGGTATTCAAGCAGCCCGTCGCTGAACGACTCATCATCGATCGACGCCGCATTGCCGAGCACGCCCGGCACCAGTCGACCCACGGCCTCAACCACCGTCAGGGCGGCGATTTCACCACCGGCCAACACCACGTCGCCTACCGAAATCACGTCATCGACGGCGTGATCGAGAACCCTTTGGTCGACGCCTTCGTAGCGGCCACACAAGAGCGAGAACCCGTCGAGGTCGGCGAGTTCGGCAGCGACGGTTTGGGTGAGGTGGCGGCCGGCCGGACCCAGATAGATGAGAGGGCGAGGCGGCGTGACCGCCTCAAGGAGATCGAACACGGGCTCGGGCCGCATCACCATTCCGGCGCCACCGCCAAAGGGAGCCGAGTCGACGGTCTGGTGCACATCGGTCGTCTCCTGCCGGAGGTCGTGCGCCCGCAGATCGAGCAGTCCCTTCCTGGCGCCGCGTCCGATCACCCCGACCCCGAATCCCTCCTCGATGAATTCGGGAAAGATCGTTAGAACATCAATCCTCACAATGAGTCCCTCCGGGGGCCTCTCGCCTCGCCTCCGGCCCTCAGCTCGGTGTCCTCACTCAGCGCAACCGCGCTTCGCTTCATGCCTCCGCTCGCCTTCGTCGCGGCCGACCCTCCGGGGTCGTCGCTCCTTCGGGTCGCTTCGGTCTCGCTCCGCTCAATCAATCGACTCACCACCCCTTCGCTGCTCCGTCCCTACGCAGCCTCACACACCGCTTCATGCCTCCGCTCGCCTTCGTCGCTGCACCTTCAACCGGTCTCCCCTTCGTCGTCGGTGAGGAGGCCGGCGGGGACGTCGACGGTGATGGCCTCATCGTCGTGAGCAACATAGAACACCAGCGGAACGAGACGCCCGGAGTCGAGCTCCAACAGATCGGATGCCGGATTGTCGACGATCGCGACGATCTCGCCGTGGTCGGTGCCATCGGGGGTCAGCAGGCGTCGGCCGATCAATTCGTGGATGAAGACATCGCCGGTTTCCTCCAGCGGGTCGGCAAACAGCAGCTGGCTGTGGAGCGCATCGGCGGCCTCTCGAGAATTGACCCCTTCGAAGTGCACGATCCAACGGTCCTTGTGAGGGGCTGCACGTTCGACCACCAAACGTCGGCCGCTCGCGAGATCGAGCTCGGCCCCCACCGCGGTGCGTTCGGTGGTCCGATCGGTCACGAACTTGACCAACACATCGCCCTTGAGACCGTGCGGTTTTGTGATCCGACCGATTTCGAGCTGATCGGACATAGGGATCTAGTCGATGAATTCGACCTTGCAGCTCACACCCTCTGTGCTGCCAGCGGCATTGACGACGGTTCGGATCGCCGATGCGACCCGGCCGCGACGGCCGATGACCCTGCCCATGTCTTCGTTGTGAACCGACACGTCGAAGCGAACCGCTTTGTCGCCGTCGACGACGGTTTCGATCGACACCTCGTCGGGGTGGTCGACGATGCTGGTGCACAGATGGGCGAGGACCGCGTGGGCCCGGGGGGCGAGATCGCTCACGCCGAAGCGCTCTCTGCGGCGGCGGCCTCGGCCTCTTTGGCCTGTGCTGCTGCGATCACCTCGGGGGTCTTGCCGCTCTTGAAGTCGTCCCAGGCCCCGGTGAGTTCGAGCAGCTTCTTGACCCGCGCGCTGGGCTGGGCCCCGTGACGGAGCCAGTGCACAGCCTTGGCCGAATCGATCTTGACCTCCGACGGCTCGGTGCGGGGATTGTACGTACCGACGATTTCGATGAAGCGGCCATCGCGGGGCGAGCGAGCGTCAGCGGCCACAACACGATAGGTAGGTTGCTTCTTCTTGCCCATGCGCATCAGGCGGAGACGAACAGCCACGGTGGTGATTTCCTTCGGTAAGCGGGGTACAGCCCTGGACCAGGGCGACCTACGAGGATACAGCGCGATTGACGCTGCGCCTACGGTGCCCACCTCGGTCACCGGGGGCCAACGATACTGGAATGGTGAGCAACGACGATCTGCTGACCGGAGCACTGATGAGCGCCCTCGCCGCCAGTGCGGCATGGCTCATCTGGGTGGTGGCGACCATCCTCGTGCCCGGATGGGAGCCGCTCGGACTGGCCGCGGCGGTGGGGATCGGTGCGGCCGTCGCCGCTCTGCTGGCCGGCCGGGGATTGCTGAGTTCCACCTCGCTAGATCGCGACAAGATCCCTCTTGCCATGGGCGCCTTCATCGGATTCGGGGTGGCATCCGCTATCGCCGAGACGATCGGCGCCACCGAGATCGTGGCCCGGGTGCTGGCCACCATGAGCCACATGGGTTTCGGGCTCGTGCTGGGATTCTCCTCACGCGCCACGGGGGGCGGGCTCGGACTCGCCGCGGTGCTGAGCGCCATCGACACCCCGTTCTGGGGCACGGTGCTGCTGTCGGTCGCCGCCGCCGCGTATCTGGAGCGCAATCCCACCGCATTTCGGTCCTGATGATGGGCCCGAGCCACCCTTCGCACGCCGGAGAGCCGGTACCCTGGTCGTCTCATGTTTGAAGGTCTGACCGACACATTCGAGGGCATCTTCAGCCGCCTCTCCAAGAAGGGAAGGCTGACCGAAGCCGACGTCGACGAAGCGCTTCGCGAAATCCGGCTAGCCCTGCTCGAGGCCGACGTCAACGTCCGGGTCGTCAAGGCGCTCCGCAACCGCATCAAGGAACGGGCGGTCGGCGAAGAGGTGCACAAGGCGCTGAACCCGGCCCAACAGGTGGTGAAGATCGTCAACGAGGAGCTCACCCGGAGCCTCGGCGGCGAGACGTTCACGCTCACCTACAATCCCAAACCCCCGACGATCGTGATGATGGCCGGCCTCCAAGGTTCGGGCAAGACAACCACCTCAGGGAAGCTGGCCAAGTGGTTCAAGGCCCAGGGACGGAACCCGCTCCTTGTCGGCGCCGACCTCCAACGGCCAGCCGCGGTCCAGCAGCTCGAGACGCTGGGTGAGCAGATCGGGGTTCCGGTCTTCAGCGAGCCATCCAACCCGATCGACGTCGCCCGACGGTCGGTCGAACACGCCAAGGAAACCGGACGCGATGTGGTGGTCATCGACACCGCCGGCCGTCTGGCGATCGACGAAGCCCTTATGGAAGAGGTACGGCAGATCGGGCAGGCCACGATCCCGGACTACATCTTCCTCGTCGTCGACGCCATGACCGGCAACGACGCCGTCACGGTGGCCGAAAGCTTCAACAACAGCCTCGAACTCGACGGCGTCATCCTCACCAAGCTCGATGGCGATGCGCGAGGCGGCGCTGCCCTCAGCGTGAAAGAGGTGGTCGGCAAACCTATCGCCTTTGCGGCAACGGGCGAGAAGCTCGACGCCCTCGAGGTGTTCCACCCCGACCGGATGGCGAGCCGCATCCTCGGCATGGGCGACGTCATGTCGCTGATCGAGAAGGCGGAGCAGGCCTTCGAACAGGAAGAAGCCGAAGCGGCCGCCCAGGCCATGATGGAGGGTCGCTTCACCTTCGACGACTTCCTCGAGCAGATGCAGCAGCTCAAGAAGATGGGATCGCTGTCGGGGCTGATCGGGATGCTGCCCGGGATCCCCAAAGAAGTACGCAACATGGAGATCGACGACCGCGAGATCGGCCGGGTCGAGGCGATGATCCGATCGATGACGCCGTCGGAACGGATCGACCCCAAGCTCATCGACTCCTCGCGCCGTCGGCGTATCGCCAAGGGTTCAGGTACCGACACCCAGCAGGTCGACGCACTGGTCAAACAGTTCGACGAGATGCAGAAGATGATGAAGAAGCTCGGCGGCATGGGCACCAAGAAGGCCAAGGGCAAGCGCAACAAGAAGAAGGGCCGCGGCGCTGGGGGCAGGGTGACCCCCAAGGGAGGCGGCCCGGCGGGCAACAGCCGCGTGACCCCCAAGGGCACCAAGGCCAAGAAGGCACCGCTGATGCTGCCCGGCATGGACCGGATTGCCGAGCTGGTCGACGAAGACTGACCTCCCTTACGCGATGGGGTGCAGTAGCGCCGCTCCGGTGTAGGGATCGAAGAGGTGGAGCTGGGCCGCATCGATGATCGCTCCCACCCGATCACCGGTCCGCGGTCCCACTCCTCGGCATGACACCGAAAGCGACACCGACTCTCCCGAAGCCGGGTCGGGCCCAGCCGACTCCAGCCGGGCAACGCTGATAGACCCCCGGTTCTCGGTTCGAGTGACCGTGCACGCGAGGGCCCGCGGCGCCGACACGTCCCCGAGCCGAACGTTCTCAGGCCGGATGCCAAGGATTGCCCGGCCGCCCACGAATCGCTCGGCCGGCCCGTGATGGGCCGGCAGTCGGATATCGCCGAGGACGTACTGGCGCAGCGCGGCTGCCGCAGAGACCTGCACGTCGAGGAGATTCATCTGTGGTTCGCCAAAGAAGCCGGCCACGACGGTATTGACCGGCTGTCGGTACAGGTCCATCGGAGCTCCGACCTGCTGCAGGCGTCCGTCGTGCAACACCGCGACGCGATCGGCGAGCACCATCGCGTCCTCTTGATCGGCCGTGATCAGAAGGGTCGTCACCGAATAGTCCCGCTGGATCCGCACGAGATCGTTTCGGAGTCGCAATCGCAGCTCGGTGTCGATTCGGGCCAGCGGTTCATCGAGCAGCAGGACCCGAGGGCGGGCCACCAGGGCACGGGCCAGCTGAACCGCCTGCACCTCTCCCCCCGACAGCTCGTGCCGCTTCCTGGTGAGCAAATGGTCGACTCCGAACTGTTCGGCCTCGGCCCGCACCCGAGCCGAGATCGACTCGTGGTGAATCGATCGCGCTTCGAGCGGGAGCGAGATGTTCCCCTCGGCGGTGCGGTGTGTAACCAGGGCGTTCTGCTGGGTGACCATCCCCAACCCTCGGTCTCGCGGCTTCAGGTGAGTGACCGTGGCGCCGTCGAGCAAGATGTCGCCAAAGTCAGGACGCTCGAGACCGCCGGCGATGCGCATCGCGGTGCTTTTTCCGCACCCCGACGATCCGACGAGAGCGAAGAACTCGCCGTGTTCGATGGTGAGGTTGAGCCCGACGAGCGCGTCTATCGGCCCGAAGGACTTCGAGACGTGTTCGAACGTCAGCTTGGTCATGAGCGCTGCAAGCGAGCCTTGCCTCCGGATCGACCATAGGCACTTTCCTTGGAAGGGAACCAATCTGCCCCCACGGGCGTCTCAGCAGGTGGGATGATGTATTCGATGAACCGGCGGCGCCGAACCTTCCGTGCCCTGAAGGGACTTCTCGCGCTCATGTTGGTGGCGGCCACTCTGACCCTGTCCGCCACCCCGGCCTCGGCTGTCCCCGCTGTTTCGATCACAACCGCCATCGGTGACCGGTACGTGCCGGGTGAACCGGTGACCCTGTTGGTGGAAATCTCTGCCACGAAGGCAACCGAAGGGTCGATACAGGTCCGGATCGACGGCCGCGAGACCACGAGCCAACCCTTCGACGTCGCCGGGGGTGCCACCAAAACCTTCGTGGTCGTATCCGAAACGCTCCAGTGGGGTGGCGGTGTCGCCGTGTCGGTCAACAGCGACGATGGAGACCGGACGTTCCGGCCCAGGCTGGCCGAAGACCGCGAGTCCGAACAGGTCGGACTGCTGCCCTGGCTACAGCTCGCTGATCTGCCCAACACAACTCCGACGGCGACAGGCAACCGGACCGCTCGAATCCATCCGCTTACCGAGCTGCTCCTCGCCGGGCCCGACGGCGCCCTCGACATGTTCGACTCGATCGCCGGCGCTCCGCAAGACTTCGAGGCCCTGGGTCCAGCTGCTCTCAGCCGGATCCAAAGCTGGACCGCACGCGGCGGCGTGCTGATCGTTGATGCTCCGGCCGGCTCGCCGGTCAACGGCTTCGCCGAGGCCGCTGCGGGACGCTACGGCTTCGGGTCGCTGAGCTTCTCCGACGGAACCCTGGGCCGCGGCAATGCGTCCGACATCATTCCCTCGACCGAGCTCAGCCGCTTCGACGAGTTCGAGAACTCGGTCGATCCCGGTCAGTCCGGGCGTTTGCTGGTGGCCGACGCCGGCATCGCCACGCCCGGCATCGGGCTGCTCCTCGCCCTCATCGGCGGCTATATCCTGCTCGTGGGCCCCGGATTGTTTCTCGGGCTCCGCAGGATTCAACGGCAGCCGTTGACGTGGGTGGCCGTTCCTGTGATGGCGTTCGTGACGGTGTCGCTGGTGTGGGGTGTTGGTCGAGCTCAGCGCGCCGACGAAGGCCTCGCTCACGGCACGATCGTCGCCTACGTCGACGGCGTGATGATCGAACGATCCGAGGTGCTGGTGGCGGCATCGACGGGCGGGTTCGTGGGTGTCGACACCAGCGCCGGCTTCACCTCGGTCGGAGGGATCGTTGATCGATGGGGCAACATCACCGGGCGGCCCCTCGATCGTCGGGATGACTCGGTCGGTGTGAACCTGAACCCGGGGGAGGCCACCCGGCTCACCCTCCAACGAGTGTCGACCCCGTCGACGGTGCCCCCGCTGTCGATCGAGGTTCACGAACTGACCAACAAGACCCTCCTCGGAACCGTCACCAACACAGGTCCCCTCGAGCTCAGCGACGTTCGGGTCGTCGCCGGCAACGCGCTCGATCTGATCGGCACGATGACCCCCGGAGAATCGGCTGGCTTCGAACTCGACAGTTCGTTCGCTGCCATCCCGCTAGCCGAGGACAACCTGTTCGCCCGGATGGAGGGCGGCTTCTTCGATCCGTTCCAGGAACGGGCTGCCGACGAGAGCGCAGTGAACGCCGGCGCGCTGGCCAACTTCACCCGTGAGTTCCGTCGCAGCCGAGCGACAGGGCACGTCTTGGCGCTCGGTTGGACCCGTGATCTGCCGGCGCCGGTTCGCAACCACGAGGGTCGCCTGATCGACCGGGGCCGCACCGGGCTGCTGTCCGTGCAGCCGATCGGGAACGTGGGTGGTACCGAGGTCGCCTACGGCGAGGCGTCAGCCGAGCTACATCGCATGTGGGACTTCGAGTTGAACGACGTCGCCAACGGATTCGGCGAATTCCCGTCGGAGATCCTCTACACCCTGCCCTCCGGTGCCGACCCCAACGCTCCCTACGTCATCGAGTTCTCCGACCAGATCAGCGGCATCGACATCTGGGACGGTTCGTCGTGGTCGGCCTCATCTCGGGATGCGATCGACAGCGGGGTCGGCAGCTCGATCATTCCACTCGAACGCGATTCGACGATACGCAACGGTCGGGTCCACCTGCGGACCGGCTTCCGGGGATTCGTCGTCACCGCCCCCATCCCGGTGGTCCGGTCTGCCACGGTGGAGGAGCTGGAGGTGATCCGATGACCGACCCAGCACCCACCGCTCCACCGGCTTTGTCCGTCGGCGAAGTGGAGCTGCTCGACACATTCGTTCCTGGGCTCGAATCGCCCCATCCCGACCCTATCGACGCAATCGTCCA
>JABDJU010000098.1 GCA_013003325.1 Acidimicrobiales bacterium | reverse complement strand
GAAGCCGCCGGCACCGGGCTCGGAACGGGCGGCTTCATCGTGTTCGACGACCGCACCGACCCTGCCGAACTCGCCCACGCCGTCTCTAAATTCCTCGGCGTCGAATCATGCGGCCAATGCTCCGCGTGCAAACTTGGCTGCCAACACGTCACCGAAGTGCTCGCTGGCCTCGACGGCATCACCGAAGGTCCTGTGTACGGCGACCTCCGCGCCCGCCTCGCCAGCGTGACCGACGCCTCGCGCTGCTTCCTCCCATCCCAGGAACAACGCGTCATCGCCAGTCTTCTCCCCGACATGCGCAACCCGCACGCACGACGACCGTCACGCGGCATCGAGATCACCAAAATCGTCGACCTCGACAACGGCCGATTCGTTCTCGACCACAAACAAGCCCGCAAACGGCCCGACTGGACCTACGAACCCGAGTGACCTCTCAACGCGCCGATCAGCGCAATCAGCTCGCGCTGACTCTTGCTTGCCGGGTCCGCAGGTCATAGATCAACGTGGACCAGTTCAGGCGATCGCGCTTCCCAATGCCTCCCGAAGGGCGATCTCGCGTGGGTCAGTCGGTAGCCCGTACCCGTTTCGGTTCATTGCGTAGGCATACCCGACCCCGGAGTCGGGGTCTGCATAGGCGAACGAGCCCCCTGAGCCGGTGTGCCCGAAGGCTCGCTCTGAAGTCCCGAAGGGGAGGATGGGGAACGGCTTCATGAAACCAAACCGGAAGGCCGACTCGATGCCGAAGATCAGATCGGGCGCCGGCGTTTGTGGCCGCTCCAGTTCGGCAACCGTCTCGGATTTGAGCCCGAGCTTGGAGCCGCCGGTGGCGAGGTCGCCGTACACGGTTGCCAGCGCACGAGCGGTACCCGTCCCGTTCACGGACGGCAGTTCGATTTCGAGATGGCCGGGCTTGTTGATGTCGGGCAACTTGGTCATGGCTCGTGGATTCGTGAACGCCTTGAACGTCATGCTCCGCGGATTCAACATCCGGCGGAGAACAGCGAAAGGTACTTCTCGAAAGTGCAGCGCCATGCCGGCCTTGCTGCCCCCGACGAAGATCGCGACACGGTCTTTGGGCACCGATGTCGGCAAGCCGATGTAGAACTCGACACCTAACGGAGCGGCGACTTCGTCTGCGAAGTAGCGGCCGATGGTGCGACCGCCGGGGTCGACCCGGCGGATCAGTTGGCTCTCGTACCAGCCAAGCGACTGCGCGTGATACCCACGCGCCGATCCCGGGGTCCACGATGGTCTCTGCGCTGCGAGCACGTTGCCGAGGCGCTCCGGGTCACCGAGGATTCGGAGGTCGAGGGGCTGGTCGATGACGGCGAGCCCTGCCTCGTGTTCGAGGAGCTGTCGACACGTGATGGCCTCCTTGCCGGCCTGCGCGAACTCTGGCCAGTATTCGGCGACGGATGCTTCGAGGTCGAAGAGCCCGCGGCTATGGGCAACCGCCATCGCTGCGGCCGACATGCCTTTGGTGGTTGACCAGACCGTGACCAGTGTGTCGTACTGCCACAACTTGGTGCGCCGCTTGTCGCGATACCCGCCCCACAGATCCACGACGAGCCTGCCGTCCCTGACAACCGCGCACGCTGCGCCCAGCTCCTTTCGCTCGGCGAAGTTCCGTCGAAACTCATCTGCTACAGCCCCGTAGCCCGGGTCGACATCCCCGTGCACCTCGATAGCCATGGCACGAGTATGGCACTGGGAATGAACGTGTCGTTCGGCTTCGACCGCTTGTCCGGCCCGTAGCCAGCGGCTTCAATCTGGCTGTAATCACATCGGCGGGGTACGTCGTGCCCACGAGCGCGACGCCGGGTCCTGCTTGCTGTTCCACGCCGAGCTGACGATCCCGGCCCGCTTCAAAGGAGCAGTCAGCACACCAACCGAATCGAAGTGCTGGCCACCGCTCGAACCCGCCGCAACCGCTAGTCCCCGCCGTGCGCATCCCTGGGACGGTCAGGCCGAAGACTGACCCTAGACCTACCTCAGCGAGCCTCGAAGTTGTCGGTCGCGTCCCCCCCAGCCCGTCTCTGTGCGATAGTGGCGCCTGGTCGGCGATTCCGGTCAGGGAAAGGCCAGCATGGCCGGCAAAGACAAGGGTGGGCGCCACAGCAAAAAGCCCGCCGCGAAAACAGCCAAAGAGAAGCGCCAGGCCAAGAGGGGCAAAAAGGAACACAAAGCCGCCCAGCCCCAACCCGGGCTCGGTCCATAGCGGACTCGCCCCACACCGGGCTTCCCCCGTCGCCCTGCTCTCCGAACACGACGTCAAGACATTCTGGCAGATCGTCGTCTAGAGCACGACAGGCTCGAGGAAGTAGGCTCCGACCGTGAGCGCGGTTCATCGCAACAATGTCAAGGTGACCGGCCCAGTCGATGGGCGGCCGATGATCTTCGCTCATGGGTTCGGCTGCGACCAGGCCATGTGGCGATACGTGGCACCGGACTTCGAAGCAGACCACCGCGTCGTCCTCTTCGACCACGTCGGCTGCGGAGGCAGCGACACCGCAGCCTTCGAGCCGCGGAAATACTCGACCCTCGACGGCTACGCCAGTGATGTGCTCGAGATCATCGACGAGCTCGGGCTGCGCGACGTCGTCTTCGTCGGACATTCGGTCAGCGCCATGATCGGCGTGCTGGCCAGTGTCGCCAAGCCCGATCTGTTCTCCGCCCTCGTTCTGGTCGGGCCCTCTCCGCGCTACATCGACGATGAGGACTACTACGGCGGATTCGCAGCGGCCGACATCGACGATCTGCTCGCATCATTGGAGAGCAACTACCTCGGCTGGTCACACTCGATGGCTCCGGTCATCATGGACAACCCTGATCGGCCCGAGCTCGCTAATGAACTGGCCGCCAGCTTCTGCCGGATCGACCCGGCAATAGCCCAGCAGTTCGCCGCCGTTACGTTCCGTTCGGACAATCGCGACGATCTGTCCAAGGTGAATCATCCGACCCTGGTCGTGCAGTCAGCACAAGACGCCATCGCATCGACGGCGGTGGGAGAGTTCGTGCATCGCCAGATCCCCGGGAGCGAGCTGGTCGTGCTCGATGTCAGCGGACATTGTCCGAATCTCTCGGCTCCGGGCCAGACGAGCGCCGCCATCGCCAATTTCATCGGCGGCCTATCGGTCGCGGCTTGACCGAGTTGGCCAATGCCGGCCAGAGCGGCAACGATCGTCGGCTCGATGTCGTCAGAATCGTCGAGCACGGACCCTTCGGCTATCTGACAGTCGGTTCCGACGACATCATCGACGGCGTCAACACGACGCTCACCGAGTGGTTGGGATTCGACGAGAACGACATCGTCGGCTCTCTCACCGTTCAGGACCTGCTCGCCCCCGGTGATCGCATCTACTTCGATACACACGTGCGACCCATGCTCAGCCTGAATGGGAAAGTCAACGAGATCGCCGTCCAGCTCCAGGGCATCGACGGAAACCGCCTGCCGGTTCTGATGTATTCCGTGCTGCACCCGCACTCCGATGGAGACACGCGGACCGAGGCCATGTTCGTGGAAGCAGCCGAACGTAGGAGCTACGAGCAGGAACTGCTCTATGAGCGCCGCTCGGCCGAAGCCGCCGAGGCGCGCCTGCAAGTGATGTACGACGTCGTCTCGGGTCTCGCCGGTTCGGCATCCATGGAGGACATCGTCAAGGTCGTCACCGAACGGGGCGAGCGGTCGGTGGTCGGAGCCTCCTGCTCATTGTGGGTCTTCGGTGAAGACCTTCGGACGGTCACCCGGTCCAGGCACGATGGCGGTGCTGCGACGTCGTTTGAACTGACAGGCACCGGGCCGGCGCTTGGCCGACTGGTGGCCGGCGACGTGCTCGAGATCGACGACGTCGACCGAGTCAGCGACGACTACCCGATCCTTTGTGAGATGCTTCAGGACGGCGGCTACCGGAGTGCAGCCATCGCCCCGTTGTCGGGCGATGGTGCCCTCTTCGGTGCCATCTCCTATGGCTTTGCGCTGCCCCACCAGTTCGACGACGCCGAGCGTCGTGCCGTCGCCTCGTTGGCCGAACAGACCGAGCAAGCCGTCCAGCGTGTCCGTGCGGTGGAAGCCGAGAGGCAGAGTCGGGATCGTCTCGACCACCTGTTGCGCTTCTCCACCGCGTTGTCGGCCGCGGTGTCCCTGGAGGACGTCGTCCTGTCGATCGAGGCCGACAGCGTCGCTCTTCTCGGCGCTCAGCACACCAGCTTGGCGTTGCTGACCGAGGACGGGTCGTCCGTGCGACTGCTCCGGTCCGACGACATCGATACCGACCGTGTTCTGGACCTGTCGGCCGGGTCAGCCGAATGCTTCGTCATTCGGTCGGGCGAGACCGTCGACGTGGTCGGACTCGATCGGCTGCGCACAGGATTTCCCGAGAGCGACGTGCCGGCCCAGACCCTCCGCACCATCGGGCTGCCGCTGATCGGCGAAGCCAGGGTGATCGGAGCTTGGATGCTGACCTTTGCCACGGGCGATCGACCCGAGTTCGCCGATGGTGTGCTTCTTCAGCTTCTCGCCGAGCAGGCGAGCCGGGCCGTCAACCGGGCACTGATGCACCGAGCGGAAGCGGAGGCACGGACCCGGGCCGACCTCCGACTGGCCGTGTCGGAGTCGCTCAATGCCGCGGCGACCACCGAGGAAGTGGCCGAGGCGGCTGCTGTGCAGGGAAGGGAGGCGTTCGGCGCCGTCTTCCTCGCTATGTACCTCCGGGACCAGGACCGGCTTGAACTGTTGGCCACGACGGGCAACGAAGACGGAGAGAACTGGCAACGGGAAGCGCTGCACACGGACCACCTGTTCGAGATAGACGCTGACGCCAAGGCCCCGGTGTATCTCGACCGAGACGGCCTCGATGCCTTGCCTCATGAACGATTCCCGTCGTCGAGCTGGCAGGCGGCGGCGATTCTGCCGTTGGCGGTGTCGGGCGATCTCGTCGGCATGATCGTCCTCGGGTTCGACGACTCGGCCCTGCTCACGCCAGGTATCCGGGCCGCGGTGGCCGGTTTGGCCGCCGAAGCTGGCGCCGCCATCGGCCGGGCCCAGCGGTTCGACCTCGAACGTTCCGTGGCCACGACGCTGCAACAGAGTCTGCTGCCACCCGGCGAGACGGACTTCGCAGGGTTCGAGCTGTCCACGTGTTACGTGCCGGGAACGGCACATCTGGTGGTCGGAGGGGATCTGTTCGACGTCGTCTCGACCAGGGACGGCGGAACTCACGTGATCGTCGGCGACGTGGTGGGTCACGGTCTGGCCGCGGCGGCATCGATGGGGCAGCTCCGGAGTGCAGCCCGCGCCCTTGCCCTGGCTTGCTCCGGGCCGCTCGAGGTGCTTCGCAGCATCGAGGCGTTCGTCCGTATCACGCCCGGGACGATGTGGGCCACCATCGCCTGCGTGACACTCGGTCCCGACGGGGATGGTCAGTACGCCTGCGCAGGCCACCCGTATCCGATCCTCAGCCGAGCCGATGGCCGGACCGAGGTGCTGAAGGACGGCCGGTCGGCTCTGCTGGGCCTCGGGCGGGAGGCTCCCGAACCGGGCCGGTTCCACCTCGCCCCAGGCGATGCCCTGGCCCTCTATACCGACGGGCTGATCGAACTCGACCGAAGCAGCGGGGATGATGGTCTTCCCCAGCTCCGCTCCGTTCTGACCGAGGCACATCGTCAGGGCCGACTCGAGGCGGGAACGGTGGTCGAGACGGTGATGGGTGGTGCCAGACCACCCGACGACATCGTCCTGGTATGCGTCTCCCGCATCGAAGGCCAGGTTTCAAGCTCCATCGACCCGGGTAATTCGTAAGCAATTCGTTTCGTTCCGAGCATCAGAGTCGAAAGGAGCACACGAGTGAACCGACACGATGGCAGAGACGCTCGACCAGTCCGGCGAACGAAGCTACGAGAAACGGACTCGGCGCCGGCTGTACGCCAGGTCCAGACCGGCGGGTCGACGACAGGCACTGGGAGTTGAGATATGCCCACCAAGCGTGACCCGGGACCATCAGCAAAGGACCATAAGAAGGGTTCGGACGGTGTGAGCGAGACCGGCTCCGAGGAGAGGGACGGCGGCGGGGTGAACGGCGAGTTCCGCGCCCTCCTCGAGGGTCTCCGCACGTCGTTGCCGGGAGTGCAAGTTCTATTCGCCTTCCTGCTGATCGCGCCGTTTCAAACCGAGTTCTCGAACCTGTCCGGCGCCGAGGTCGCCAGCCACGCGCTCGCCTTCTATGCCTCCGGTGCGGCGATAATCCTCCTGATCGCACCCAGTGCCCATCAACGGTTCCGGGCACCCCTCACAGGCCTCAAGCGGCGATCCCGTCGCCACCTGATCGTCACGACCTGGCTCACCATCGCCGGCACCTGCACCATGGGGGTGGCGATGGCAGCGACGTCCCACCTGGTGTCGAGCATGCTGTTCGGCGCTGCCACCGCCATCGCCGCCACCGCCACGGCCGGGGCTCTCATCGGATGGGCCTGGGTCTACATCCCGCTCGTAACTTTTCGCAGACTCGACTGATCGCACCCCGGTGAACCGAAATTCGTCGTTGTCTTGTTTGCCAAGGAACAGCACCGGGTAGGGCCTGTACATCGCTGGGAATCACACTCCAGCCCCTATGTACCCAACTCAGCCCGAAAGGCAGCTAGCAATGAGCAACCCGACCGTTCTCTCGTCCACCAGCATCAACGGCGACAACGTCCGCAACCCCGCCGGTGAAGACCTCGGCACGATCAAAGACCTAATGATCGACCTGACCACCGGCAACGTCCGATTCGCCGTCGTCTCCTTCGGCGGTTTCCTCGGCGTGGGCGACAAGTTGTTCGCCGTGCCCTTCGAAGAACTCCAGGTCGATGCCGACAACGAATGCTTCGTACTGGATGTCGACAAGGAGAAGCTGGAGAGCGCTCCCGGTTTCGACGAGGACAACTGGCCCTACTTCGCCGACCCGACCATCGCCGACGCCCATCGCAGCTACTACCGATAGGACCTATCGAGCCCCACGATTGCTGGAGCCGCGGGTCGAAACGGCACGCTCGGCCTGCTTCGGTATGACTACGCCTAGCGCGATCACTGGGCCGGCTGCTATTCGAGCAGTCGGCCCAGTTCCGGACGGACCGACCCGGCTCGATGAGGTCGCCTTGCTCCGTCTGCCGATCGAAACTCGAGGAAGTGATGACCGATTCCGCTGTGAACGCGTCCGATGAACTCCCAAGCGAGGCCGAGGACCGGCGTGACGACCTCAAGTGGGCTGCCGCCGGAGGTATCGCCGCGGCTCTTATCGGCTTCACCGGCATGGCGATAGTTGGTACTGCGTCGAGCTTCGAGGCCCGCAGACTCCTCGACGCCGTTCTGCCGACGGTGCGATTCGCCGCGTCGTCCTATGTCGCAGGTGGCGCCACGATCCTGGCGCTCATGCTCACCCTCATCACCTTCTCCATCACACTCGATATGGAGTTCCGGGCCAGCCACTACAACCGGATTCGACAGATCGCGGCCCTCACCACGGCCGTGATCGTCGGGTCGGTCATCCTGCTGATGTTCCTCAGCTTCCCGCTCGGCGAAGCTGACGTCGACCGCGGTTGGTACCTTGGGGTCTATTACGCAGTGCTGTTCGGCGGCGCCGTCACCGGCGGCACCTTCATCTCGATCGTGCTAATGCTTTTCTATGCCGTTCGGGAACTGATCCACGTCGGTGAGAACCCGACCGAAGCCGCAATCATCGCTACTGAAACCGACGAGTAGCCGCTCTGCCCGCCAGCTCGAAGGAGCGAGATCTCAACGGATCGATGCCAATCGAGTCGATGACCTCACGCTCGACTGTCGTGCCGATGAGTCGCGCTGATCAACGGCGGACGCTGTCACGGAGTGAACGTCGGCGGGCTCCTGGATAGACCTCGGAAAATCTCGCCTCGGCGTCGTTGGTGCCGATCATCACGAGCTCACCGCCGGCGGGGAGCGGCGCCGTGGCATCGGGGTTGCCTTGGATCTTGCCCTCGTGCTGCACAGCCACCACGTTGCACTTGGTCCGCCGGTACACGTGCGCCTCGGCCAGAGTCTTGCCGGCAAGATCACTGGGGATCGGCGTTCGGAACAGGTTGAGGCCGTGTGCCACCAGCAGTGTCTCCTCGCCACGAAAGTGGTTCCAGATTGCTGCCGACCCCGCTCCGGCATAGGACAACACGGCGTCCGCTCCGGCCCGGTAGAGCGTCGACACGTTGCGGTCGAGCCTCGAGCGAGAAACGATACGAGCGTCGGGTCGCAGGCCGCGACAGTACCGAGTGAGGTACACGTTTACGTTGTCGTCGTGGGAAGTAACGAAGATCGAGCTCGCCTCGTCGATCCCGGCCGCAGCCAGCACGTCGCGGTCGGCGGCATCGCCGATGACGTAGCGAGCTTCGGGCCGTGCTCGCTCGGCCAACTGCTCCACGATCGTGAAGTCCATGCCTACGACGGTGAGAGCCCGGCCGATCGCTCGGCCCACTCGACCCCCACCTATGATCACGGCGCTCGCCGTAGCCGGCGAGTCCGTGGCGAGGGCACGATCGAACGAGGCCAGCTGCTCGGCCGAACCAGCCAACAACAGCACCGATGATTCCCTCAGTACGGTTTCGGGGGTGGCCAGCGAGAAGTCGCCTCGCTCCCACACACCGATGAGGCCCACCCCGAACCGCTGCCGGAGCTTCGACTCGGCCAGCGTGTGCCCGACCAGGTCAGTGCCCGCCACACCCGCTTCGGCGATCTGGAGCCCGGCGAAGCTTCCGATCTCGTGACTCCTCCCGCCCAAACCGAGTCCGCGGGCAGCCATGGCTGCGCCCAAAATCTCACCAAGTCGTACAACATGGTTGGCACCGGCGATCTCCAGGATGTCCACCGATGCCGGCGAGTTGGCAGTGGCGACCACCTTCACCCGCGGTGCGATCTCACGCACGGTGAAGGCGATGTTGGTGTTGGTCTGGTCGTTCTGTGTCGCCACGACGACGGTGGCCTGGGTGACTCGGGCCCGTTCGTAGGTTTGTGGATCGTCGAGGTTACCCACCATGACCGTGCGTCCCTCGTCGTGCATACGCCCGGCGACGTCGACGTCCTCCACGATCACGACGTAGGGCACCTCGGCATGCACCGCCCGGTCGATCAACGCTTCCTCGACAGGCCCCTGGGAGGTAACGATGACGTGGCCTTCGGTGCCCGCCGGCAATGATCGCGGCGCTCGCCGTCGATCGCGTTCGTCCATCCATGGGATGAACACGAATTGGATGAAGACGAACGGAAGCATCACCAACAGGAACGTCGAGCCCGAAAGCAGGACGATGACCGAGAAGATCCGTCCCGCGTCGGACTCGAATGTGATGTCGCCAAAGCCCAGCGTCGTCATAGTTGTGAGGGTCCAATAGACGCTCGTAGGCCATGAGAAGGAGCGACCTTCCCGGGCCATGAGCTCGTGGAAGACAGCGCTGAACGCACCCACCATCAACAAGAAGGCGACAGAGAGAACGAGCACGGTTTTGCGTCGCCGCCGCCGCTCGGCGCGACGGGCCAAGAACACGTTGCGATCGAAACGCGGGGTGGCCGAGGGTGAGCCGCGGGGGCGCACCCGCTGAGCCACTTGAGCCATCGTCGCGCCAAGCGACTTCAACATGATCGCTTAAACCCCGATCTCATAAGGCTCGATGGTGGCACAACGGCGCCTCGCTGGCGTCCCCACAAGCCTCGACCTCGCCGGGCCACCACGATGGGTCGTCGGTAGTCAGGGCTCGGGGTCGTGACGGTCTCGAAGAGCGAGCGGCCTAGCAGCCGATACCGAGCCACACGGTTACGGGCCGATCCGTGCCCGCCACCGTGGCGATGCCGTTCTCGTTGAGCTCCACGGATCCGCCGCCGTCGAACATCATGGCGTCGGAATAGCCCTCGCCCTGTAGATACTGAACGAGTTCATAGGCGGTCATGTCGATGGTTGCACCGAAGATGATCGTCGATGGAGCCTTGAACGCCACGAACGGGTGCTTCTTGGTGTTGAACGTGTAGGTGTGGGTCATGTCTGCCGTGACTTGTCCGTCGGTCATCAGCGTGATGCCACCCACTGCCCAGTCCCATCCTTGGGTCTGATCTCCCCAGAGTTCGGGGGACCAGAAGTTCGAATGAAGCTGCAAGCGAGCCCCGTCCCGCCAGGCCAGGTTCGACACTACGTTCAAGCTGGCTCGGCCAGTGAAGTTCCAGGAGAACTC
>JABDJU010000086.1 GCA_013003325.1 Acidimicrobiales bacterium | reverse complement strand
GAGTTACTCGCTCCGGAACCACTCTTCGATGTTCCAGTACTCGCTGTCCCAACCGTTCAGGTCACCGAGCCCCTGAATCGTGTTGCTGATCGCCGTTGCATCGGCTCGGTGGATCAGCGGAATGATTGCCGAGTTCACAGCAATGTCATTGATCTCGATCATGATCTCGGCGTACCGGGGATCGGTGACTTCGAGAGTACGCAGCTCCAATTCGAGAGCATCGATCTCGGGGCTGTTGATGCGGTAGATGTTGTCGCCACCCCAGTTCGTTGCCGATGTGGGGATCTTGTCGCTCGTGAAGCTATTGACATAGCCAGCCCCGTACGGGCCGGTTGACGATGAGTTGGTGTACATCTGAATCGGATTGAAGAACTTCCAGATGCAGTCGTCGCTGGCGCAGGTGCCGTCGAAGAAGAGGCCGCCATCGGCATTCTTCATGTTGGCTTTGACGCCGATCTCGGCCCAGTACGCCTGAATCAGTTCCTGGTTGCTCTGGCGCACCGCGTTGGTGGAGGTGATGTAGTCGAACTCCAGCGGTCCGAATCCGGGCGCTTCGCGCACTCCGTCATTGTCGGTGTCCTCGTAGCCGAGACCGTCGAGAAGGGCGTTGGCCTCGTCGATGTTTTGGGTGAGGCACCAGTCGTTGTTGGTGCTGAGTTCGCCGTAGGCGTTGACCGGCCAGATGTTGCACGTCGGATTACCGGCCGGGCCGTAGCCGACTGTCACCAACTCGTCGCGGTTGATCGAAATCGACAGGGCGCGGTGCAGGTCGGGGTTGTCGACGAACAGCGGGTGAGGGGTGCCTTCCGATGGTGGATCGGCCTCCGGGTCGGTCTGGTTGAGGCTGATGTGCTCAACGCTCGAGGCGAAACCGCCGACGAGCCGACCGATACCGGCGGCTTCCATGTTGGCCAGGATCTCCGGCGCGACCTGGAGGTTCCAGGCGTAGTCGGCGTCGCCGACCTCGAGCACGGAGCGGGCAGAGTCTTCAGCGCTACCGCCACCCTTGATGGTGACGGTGGAGAAGAATGGCTTGCCCTCAGAGGCGAAACGGTAGTTCGGGTTGAACTCGTAGGTCACGGTGTCTTCGGGTCGAAGCTCGACGACCATGTAGGGACCGGTTCCGATCGGAGCGAAGTTCTGCTCCGAGCATGCCTTGGCCTCCGCACCGATGCAGTCGGCCATCTGAGCCTTCTGAATGATCGGCGACTGGTAGCCGACGTAGGGCTGGTACGGGTACGGCGTGGGCTCGCTGAAGGTGATGGTGATGGTGTTGTCGCCGTTGTCGACCACGGTCTCAACACCGGTGAAGGCCTGGTTGGCACAGCCGGTCTCGGTGTCGGCGCAGTATTCGTAGGAGAACACCACGTCTTCGGCGGTCAGCGGTGTTCCGTCGGACCAGAGGACATCATCGCGGAGCGTCCACGTGATCTGGGTGCCGTCCTCGGACACGCCACCGTTCTCCTTGGTGGGGATTTCGGTCGCCAAGGTCGGGACCAAATCACCGGCGGGCGAGAGCTCGGCCAGCGGTTCGATCACGATCGAACCGGCCAGAAGATCCTTGGTTCCCGACGAAAGCAGGTTGTTGGCCTGTGACGGAGCCTGCCACTGGAGCAGGGTCAACTCTCCGCCCTGACCAGCCTCGGTGGCGGGCGCAGCCTCAGTGGTGGTAGTGGTGCCGTCGTCGGTCGAGACCGAGTCGTCGGCACCCGATCCGTCGTCGGCGGAGTCGCTGTCGCTTCCGCATGCGGCCGCTAACAGCGCAAGCGCTGCAAGCAGCGCAATGAGCTTCTTCATATGTTTCTCTCCTCTAATAGGTCGACAAACGCCGACGCTTAGCGACTGTGACTGTACCACCGGAGCCAATGGGGGTCCTGCGGCGCTCAATCGCATTGTCACATGCTGATAACAATTCGAATCCGGTAGATCTACGCATAGTGGCACGCAACCCAGTGGCCATTCCCCGTCTCTCGCCACTCCGGTACGTCTCTCGAGCACTTCTCGGTTGCGATCGGGCAGCGGGTGTTGAACACACAGCCGGGGGGAGGATTGGCAGGGCTGGGAATATCGCCCTCCAAGATCGTCCGGACCCGCGAGGCCTCTGCCACCGGGTCCGGCAATGGCACCGCGCTGTTCAGCGCCTGGGTATAGGGATGCTTGGGGTTGTCGTACAGGTCGTCGACGTGGGCCAGCTCGACGATGTTGCCGAGATACATCACTGCAACACGATCGGCGATATGACGCACCATGCTCAGATCGTGGGAGATGAAGAGGTAGGTCAGATGCAGCTCTTCCTGCAGTTGCTTGAGCAGGTTGACCACCTGGGCCTGAATCGACACATCGAGGGCAGCGATCGGTTCGTCGCACACGATGAACTCTGGATGAAGGGCGATCGCCCGGGCGATCCCGATCCGTTGGCGCTGACCCCCGGAGAACTCGTGGGGGTACCGGTTGGCGTGGGTTGGGTCGAGCCCGACCTTCATCAGCAGCTCGTCGATCCGGTCGCGGCGTTCTTTCTTGGTCATCGACGAGTTCTCGACCAGCGGTTCGCCGATGATCGTGGCGACCGTCATACGAGGGTTGAGCGACGCGTGAGGGTCCTGGAAGATCATTTGCATCTGCTTTCGCAACTCTCGCAGACGCGTATTGCTCACCGTGGTGAGCTCCTCCCCGTTGATCGACATTGTGCCGTCTGTGGCCTTTTCGAGCTGGAGCAGCACGCGGCCCGTCGTCGACTTGCCCGAGCCACTCTCGCCGACCAGGCCGAGCGTCTCCCCCCGATAGATGTCGAAGGTGACCCCGTCGACGGCGCGCACCGCACCGACCTGCCGCCTGAAAACCCCCTTCATGATCGGGAAGTGCTTCTTCATTCCCTTCACACTGACGAGCACTTCGCCGCGGCCCGCCGGAGTCTGGGCGGTCGGGGAGGCGGTGTCAGTCATTGAAGGGCTCTCCCGCCTCCATGTTGTAGAAACACGCGGTCTTGTGGCCGGGGCTCACGATCCGAAGCTTCGGCAGCTCCGCCGAGCAGCGGTCAAACGCATACCGGCATCGGGGTGCGAAACTGCAGCTGGACGGCTTCTGGTACATGCTCGGTGGTTGGCCCTCGATGCTGTAGAGGTCGTGGCCCTTCTGATCGAGCCGTGGCACCGACTCGAGCAGACCCTCGGTGTAGGGGTGCCGTGGCGTTTTGTAGAGCTCCCGGACAGGGGCTTCTTCGACGATCTGGCCGCCGTACATCACCAGTACCCGGTCGGCCAGTCCGGCCACCACGCCGAGATCGTGGGTGATCCAGATCAGCGCAGTGCCGAGCTTCTCCCGCAGGTCGCGCACGATCTCGATGATCTGAGCCTGAATGGTCACGTCGAGGGCGGTGGTGGGCTCGTCGGCGATAATCACCTTTGGGGAACAGGCCAGAGCCATTGCGATCATCACCCGCTGACGCATGCCCCCGGACAGCTCGTGGGGGTAAGCCTTCAGGCGCTGGGAGGCGTCGGGAATTCCGACGAGGTTCAGCAGCTCGAGCGCCCGATTCTCGGCCTCCTTTTTGCTCATGTCGGTATGGAGGTGAAGCGATTCGGTGAGCTGCTTGCCGATCCGGATCACCGGATTCAACGACGTCATCGGATCCTGGAAGATGAAACCGATCTGCCCGCCCCGAACCTCTCGGAGCTCCTCGAGATCGATCTGGAGCAGGTCTCGGTCGCCGAAGATCACCTCGCCGGCGACGACTTCGCCCGGCGGCATCGGGATGAGCTTGAGCAGCGACATCATGGACACGCTCTTGCCGGAGCCGCTCTCCCCCACGACTCCCAGAAATTCGCCCTGGCCGAGTTCAAAGCCGACGCCGTTGACAGCGTGAACCACGCCGTCCTGGGTCCTGAACTGCGTCGTGAGGTCTTTCACGTCGAGCACGACGTCTGCTCCGCCCATCAGAAACCCCGGTCTTTGGCGCGACGCTCCATCGACGAGACAGTAGCGGTTTTGCGTTGAGCGCACCTGTGCGACGAACGCCGTTCACCATTCGGTAATGATCTACCGATACCGCACGCCCTGATTGTCTAGCTCCGCGTGCAGGGTCGCGGCCGGCACGTCCTCGACGGCGATGCTCGCTTTCAACGAGAGGGCTGCTCCGATTCCTGCCCCTTGACCGAGCACGGCGCAGCACCCCATGTTGCGGGTTGCGGCGTGCGAGATGCGGTCGCCCCCCGAGCTTCGGCCCGCCACCAGCAGGTTGGACACCCCGGTCGGGATCAGGTTGCGGTAGGGAAGCTGGAAGTAGCGCCCGGTGGTCGGAAGTATCAGGATGCCATAGCCGTCGATGAACTCGGGAAAGATGCCGATCGAGTCGTCGAAGCGGCCCTCATCACGGACATCCTGTTCGGTCATGTCGTAGCGGGCCACGATCTTTCGGGTGTCCCGGATCCCGAGCGTCATGCCGAAGTTTCGCAGCCGGGCGTTTTCGCACCCGGGCGTGTACTGCCGCAGCGCATCGAGGGCGTGCATGGCGTGTCGTCGACCTTCGATCTCGCCCGTTGTCAGGTCATCCGGATCGGTACCGTCGATCTCGGGAAGGTGGACCAGGTTCAGGTAGGTCAGTTCGCCGGAGTCGTGGACGGCGCCCCAGGTTCCAGCCAGGGTGGTGAGGTTGTCGGGCAACAGCCCGTCGGCGACGGCGCGAGCAAAGGGTTTGCGGAGGAACGGTGAGTACATCGAGTCCTCTTTGCCGTCGGTCTCGATGTTCCACTCGCCGTTGCCGCCCCAATCGGCATAGGTGTGGGGATCGGCTGCCACGCCTTCGAGAAATCTCCGCTTGTCCACCCCGGCCAGGTGAAACATCACCGAGGCCGCCATCATGTGTTCCCTGGGCGTTTTGCGGGTGACAGCGCCGGCTCCGTGGGCTATGTCGGCGTCACCGGTCGCATCGATGACTCTCCGAGCCACAATCGCTTCGCGTCCGCCCTTGGACTCGGTGATGATGCCGGCCACCCGGCCTTCCTCGACGATCGGCGCGGCATACAGACGGTGGAGCATCGGCGTGATGCCGGCTTCTTCGACCAGACGGTCGGCGACGACCTTGAAGCCCTCGGCATCGATCTCGTAGGAGTCCGATTGGCTCTCGGGGACGGCCGCACCCATCGCGTAGGAGCGCTCTTCGAACTCATGGCCGATGCCATTCGCCTCGACCGTGTTCTCGTGCCGATACCAGGCCATACCTTCGACCCCGACGGTGGTGATGTTTCCGCCGAAGCATCCGAAGCGCTCCACCAACGTGACCTCGACCCCACCCACCCTCGCGGCCGCCAGCGCCGCCGCCAGACCGGCCGGGCCGGAGCCCACCACCAGCACGTCGGTTTCGTGGGTCACGTCAACCTGTCGGGCCGGCTCGATGATGGTTCGGCGCGGGCTCACGAACCGAGCGTAATTGGACCCGACCGAGCTACGAGGCCACGAGGCTCAGGTAGTCGGAGGTCTCTCGGTAGGCCCGGTCGATGCTCGAACGGATCGATGAGCTGTGGTTGTAGCGCAGCTTCGATGGATCGTTGAACTTGGCCCGTGGGTCCAGGCCGGTGGGGAGCACATGAATCTCGACGTCGTCGGGCAGGCTTTCAAGGTCGGTATGGAACCGGTGACGGCGTGAGATCTCAAATGCAACGAAGGCCACGTCCCAGGCATTTCGGGGAACGCGCAGCGGTGTGTCGATGTTGCCGACGTGCAGCACATAGATCGTGGTAGCGCCGAGCTCGAGCGCCCGCGAGATCGGGATCGAGTTCACCACCCCACCGTCGATGAAGTGCATGCCGTTCACCTCCATCGGTGGAAGCAGACCCGGAACGGCGCACGAGCTGAGAATGGCGTCGATCAGTGGCCCGCTGTCGAACCACCACTCCGACGACAGCTCCACACAGGCAGCAGAACACTGGAACTCGACCGTCAGATCTTCGAAGTTCTCATACGGCAGCCAGTCGAGCAGTAGCCGGCGCATCGAGTCGTTGGTGTGGAGGTGAGTGCGGTGGCGAACGATGTTGGCGGCCCGGCTGAACAACCCCTCCCGAAGCACGCCCCGGGCGGTGAGCTCGCCCCACATCCGCTCGAGGCTGGCGGCCATTTCGTCCATCGGGCCCGATGCGATGATCGCTCCGTTGATCGAGCCGATCGAGGTGCCGACCACAAGATCGGGCTCGATCCCAGCCTCGGCCAACGCCTTGATCATCCCGACCTCGGCGGCGCCGCGGAGGCCACCGCCGCCGAGCACGAACGCCACCTTGGAAGGGGCGACGTCGCCCGAATCGGTCATGGTCTGAGGCTACCCAGGCCCCCTCGGCCCCGGCCAAATACAGTGGTTGCGAGGAAGGGGATCAGGTGAAGAAGCCGTCGGCAATCTGGGTTCCGCCCCGCTGGTTCCGGGTCGCGGTCGTCACTCCGATCGTGTTCATCGTCGCTGGGACCGTGACCCTGTTGTCCCCCCTGCTTCACCTCGCCCTCGCCATCATCGACCTCGTCGACCGACGGCGCTGGCGCTTCACCCGCATGGGCGGGCTGGCCATCGCCCTGTGTGTCACCGAGTTCTTCGGACTGATCGCCACCTTCGTGCTGTGGGTTGGAACGGGCTTGGGTTGGAAGATCGGTTCCCGGTGGTCGCAACGGGCCCACAATCGAGTGTTCGGTTGGTACCTCGAATTGGTGACTCGTGCGCTGCGGTTC
Source organism: Acidimicrobiales bacterium (assembly GCA_013003325.1). Classification (GTDB taxonomy): domain Bacteria; phylum Actinomycetota; class Acidimicrobiia; order Acidimicrobiales; family SZUA-35; genus JABDIY01. Next base: position 3,620 of record JABDJU010000086.1, on the reverse strand, counting down.
TACATCGGCTTCGACTTCGACTTGCCGCTCACCGAACGGATCGACGGCCCGATTCTGACCTTCGCCAGACATGCCGGCCCGGGCGACGCCTTCCTGCTCGCTCGAACCGTGATCCGGGACTACCACCGCCAGGTGCGCATGCTGGGAACAAACAAGCTGCTGTGGGACCCGTTCATGAACCACATGATGTTGCGCCTGCCCAACGTGTTTCTGGAACGCGACCCCCACAACCCGCAACGACAGCTCGACGCCATCGCCTCCATGTGCGCCACCATGCACGACGACAGCGTGGTCATCATCTTCCCCGAGGGCGGCAACTGGACACCGGACCGGTGGAGGGGTTCGATCGATTCGCTCACCGCCCTCGGTAGAGCCGACCGGGCCGGCATGGCTGCCAACATGACCCACGTCCTGCCGCCCCGGACCGCAGCGGCCCAGGCTGCACTGCAGGCCTGTCACGACATGACGGTGGTGTTCGTGGTCCACGAAGGACTGGATGACCTCTACTCGCTAGGTCAGATCTGGCGGAGCGTGCCGCTCGACCGCACTGTTCGGGCCAGCTACTGGTCGGTGGATCGCCACGAGATTCCTGAAGACCGTGAACAGTTCACCCGCTGGCTGTACGCCGAGTGGGCTCGCGTCGACGCATGGATCGACCGGCACCGCCCATGAGACGTCCGCACTGTGCGCGGCTAGCCCCGGAACTTGCCGGCCCGGATCCGATCGGCCTCCATCAGCTCGACCTCGTGAGCTCCTGATACGACGATCTTGGGATCGGGCACAAAATCGATGTTCGGATCGCGGCCCTCATAGTCGACCGTGTCGAGGATGGTGCGAATTGCGTTCAGCCGAGCCTCATGTTTGTTCTCGGACCGAATCACCGTCCACGGTGTGGCGTTGGTGTGGGTGCGGCGCAGCATTTCGTACTTGCGGTTGGTGAACTCGTCCCAGAGCTCCTGGGCCTGAACATCGACCTCGCTCAGTTTCCACTGGCGCAACGGATCATCACGCCGTCGGTCAAACCGGCGTTGCTGCTCCTCTTTGGAGACTGAGAAGTACATCTTCACCAGCGTCGTTCCCTGCCGAACGAGGTCCTTTTCGAACCCGACGACGCCCCGCATGAAGTCCTCGTGTTCCTTGTCGGTGCAGAAACCGAACACCGGCTCCACCATTGCCCGGTTGTACCAACTGCGGTCGAACAGCACCATCTCGCCCGCCCGCGGGAACTGCGTGACGTACTTCTGCAGATACCACTGACCGCGCTGTTCGTCGGTGGGCTTCCCGAGGGCCACGACCCGATAGTGCTTTTCGTTCATGTAGCGGGTGACCCGGCGGATCGTGCCGCCCTTGCCCGCAGCGTCGCGCCCCTCGAACAGCACGATCATCTTCTTGCCCTGAAGCTCGAGATGTGACTGCAGCTTCAGCAGCTCCACCTGGTAGGGCTCGAGCTCCCTATCCCGCCTTCGGCGCGCCTTGAGCTTGCGGGCCCGCCGCCGCTCCTTCTCCAGCTCCGATCGCAGCTGTTCGACCTCCTCGGCGGCGGTGCCGTTGTGCGAATGCGAAGCAACCGCTTCGAGCTCGGATACATAGTCGTTCATTCGCTTCACGTTCCCTTGCCTGATCAGACGCTGACATCCAAGATCTCGTGCCGCGCCGTCCCCATGTAGGGCCGAAGGTCCTGCCCCCCTAGGTGCGACGCAGAACGTAAACCTGAGATCCGGAACCGAGCTTCTCGATGTGGGGTCCGTGTTCGCTGAACACCTCGATCGCCAACCCGTCGGCAAGTGCCTTATCGAGCGCACTCATATATGCATCGTGCTCGAGCACGTGGTCGTTGTAGGAGAGGACCAGGTGCCCGCCGACGGCCAGCGCCTGCAAACACTCGTCGAGGAAGGAAGGCGGCGCTGCGCCGAGGCCGATCACTCCGATCGCCGCCAACGCATCGTAGGTTCCCGGTTCGAACCGAAAGGGGTCGGTGACGTCTGCGATGCTCAGTGTCTTGTAGAGGTTCCGTCGCCGAGCGATCTCCACCATGTCGGCATTCACGTCTTGGCCGAACAGCTCGGTGAACCCGGCCTGGGCAAGGGCGACGCCGGACAAACCGGTGCCGCATCCCACATCGAGCACCGGCCGGTCGGTGGCGACGAATTGCGCCAGGGCGGCGGCGCAGCGGGCCGGCGAGCGGTATCCGTTCGCGATCAACTCGCGGTCGTAGCTCGATGCCCATTCCGAGTAGAACGCATCGGTCTCAGCCTGGCTAGCGAGGTTGTAAACCCGGGAAAGGAAGTCGTCGGTCACCGTTCAACCTTTGACGGTTTCTTCACCCGATTCAACCGCCGTCTCGTGCTTTAGCTCGATCTCGAAGCTGAGGTCGGCCTTCAGGCTGCTCGCCACCGAGCAGTATTTGTTCATGGCCAGATCGACAAAACGTTCGGCCATCGCCTGCTTCAGCCCGGGGGCGTTGATGACGTGACGGGCACGGATTTCGGTGTAGTAGGCCGGTGTGCCATCGGCTCGATCCCCCTCCACTTCGACCCGATACTCGACGAGGTCGAGCCGGCGTTTTCGAATCATCTCCACCACGTCGAAGGCGGCGCACGCACCCAAGGCGTTGAGGAGCACCTCCATCGGGTTCATCCCGGTCTTGGCGTGATCTTCGCCATCGATCATCAGCCGCATGCCGTCGGGGGTCACGCCCATGAACCGCTTGCCGGCGATGTGATGAATCGTGGTGGACTTGGTGGCAGCCATGCCCTGTGTCTACACCGGATCTGTCGAGATCAGTCGGCCCGGGCTGAATGCGACACACCGCTGATGTCTGGCGGGTCGCGACGCTCCCCTACCGAGATCGGTGCGTCGGTGTAGTAGCTCGGCTCGAGCCCTTTGAAGGCCCGACGAGCCATGCGTTCCAGCCATCGGCCAAACAGTCGCTGGACTCCGTAGAAGGGCAGGAGGAACAGGATGGCCAAAGCGATCGGAATCAGCAGGAATGGAAAGACCACGTACGACGCCACCATTCCCGCTCCCCATTGACGACCCCAGAGCGCTGCGGCTGGCCACGGCGCAAAGCTGAACACTGCGATCCAGGCCGGTTCGCCAGCCCGCAGTGCCCACAGCAGACCGACGAAGCCACCGAGCGCCGCCAGGAACCATGCGATCAGCATCAACCGCCGACCGCCGCCTCGCATGAACCGTGTGCGGAGTGCGACCGCGCTCCACATGATCCAGCGGGGGATGAACTCGATCCCGGAGTCGGCCAGCATGAAACGGAAGTACCGATCGATGTGCTCCTCGCCCAGCCCATCGTCCTTGAGCGGCTGGGGCAGGCCCTCGGGGATTCCTATGAAGCGGTCGTGGATCAAGGCGGCGGCGGTGTGGCGCCCGTACGTGTTGACCCACCACCGCATCGGCGCAGGAATCGATGCGAGGTCGGTGTTCTCCAGGTCTGCGGGTTCGAGATTGCGGAGCAGCTTCCACGAGGCATCTGAGAGCGGAGGCTTCCGGTCTTCGAGCCCGGTGGCGCCGCCGTAGGTGATCCGCGACTCCAACTTGAAATGGGTATCGGTGGTCTGAGCCAGACGGATGAAGCCTTCGTTCTCACCCTCATCGACGCTGAAGTT
>JABDJU010000048.1 GCA_013003325.1 Acidimicrobiales bacterium | reverse complement strand
GCCGCTACTCGAGCGTCAGCCCGATGGGTCCCTGGGGGTTGACGCCCGCATCCCGATCGATGAGCTCAACGACCTCGGCAGCCTCCAACTGCCCGAGGGCGACTACGACACCGTCGGCGGTCTGGTGATCGACACGTTCGGTCGTGTGCCGGCGATCGGCGAGACATGTGAAATCGGCGGTGTTCAGCTGCGGGTGCAGAAGGTGCAGGGTCGACGCATCACGCGGGTGCGCATCCTGGCCCCCATCGCTGACGAGGTCGGCCTGTGACCGAAGCCGATACCGAAGCTGAAGCCGACGGTTTCCGGTCCGGCTTCGTCGCCATGTTCGGCCGGCCGAACACCGGGAAGTCGACGATCGTCAACAAGATCGTGGGGGAAAAGGTCTCGATCACCTCCAACAAAGCCCAGACCACCCGGCATCAGATTCGTGGCGTGCTCACCACACCGGATGCCCAGGTCGTATTCGTCGACACCCCGGGGGTAGGCAAGCCCCGAACCGCGTTGGGTGAAAAACTCAACGTGACCGCCCGGCAGGGTCGAGTCGACGCTGACGTGGTGTGCTTCGTGGTCGATGCCCGTTCGGGATACGGACGCGGTGACGCGTACTTGGTCGAGAACCTCGACCCCGATCAGACCGTGCTGGTTCTCAACAAGATCGATGGCATGGAGCCCGCTGCCATCGCCGAGCAGCTCACGCTGGTCGCGCCGCTCGGGTTCTCGGCCTACTTCCCGGTGTCGGGCTTCACCGGCGCCGGCCTCAAACCGTTGGTTGAGCATCTGATCGAACGGTTGCCGGAGGGGCCGCGCTGGTTTCCGAACCACGCCATCACCGATGTGTCCGACAGTCAGTGGGTGGCAGAGCTGGTGAGGGAACAGTTGCTGCGGATCCTGCGCCAGGAGCTACCCCACAGCGTCGCCACCAGGGTGGTGGAGTGGGAGGACAAGCGGATCAAAGTGGAGATTCTGGTGGAGCGCGAGAGCCAGAAAGGCATCGTCATAGGCAAAGGGGGTGCGGTGCTCAAGAAGGTCGGCACCAACGTTCGCAAACAGCTGGCGCCGGGCTATCACCTCGAACTGGTCGTCAGTGTCGAACCCAACTGGCAGCACGATCCCGCCGGTGTGGAGCGGATGCTCCGCCAGTGAAACGTCGGCTCATCGGCGCCTTTCACCTGCCGATGGAGAGCGGTGGTCAAGCAGGTACTGGTCGGAATCGGCCTCGCAGCTGCCTTGGGTGTGATCGCCGCCACCTGGCCTCACTCAGCCTCAACTCCGTTCGGACCTCAGACGGCACCACCGGTATCAGCCCTTCCCTCGGCTGAGAGCTCCCCGACAACCGCCTCGACGACCACTGCTGGCCCGACCGCGCCCACCACGGCGACTTCAACGACCTCGGCGCCCGCGACCACGACTACAACCGCTGTGTTTGAACCGGGGGTGCTCCTGATCGGGGACTCGGTGTTGGAGGGATTGAACATCCTCGACTACCGGTTCGGGCCGGACACCAGCTACGACACCGAGGTGTCGAGGAGTGCGCTCCACCTGGAGGATGTCCTCGCCGAACACGACCTTCCTGACAACGTGGTAATCCATCTGGGAACCAACGGCTGGTGGGACAGTACGACCGACGCGTTCTCACAGACACTGCAGACGCTTGAGGATCGACAGGTTCTGCTGGTCAACCTTCGTGTCGACCGTCCGTACGCCGAGCGGGCCAACCTCGACATCGCCGTGTTGGCGCAGACCTATGAGCACGTGACGCTGGTCGACTGGGCGTCGGAGGCAACCCCCGATCTGCTCCGCAGCGACGGCTTTCACCCCAACTTCGACGGCTACGACCGACTCGCTCGGCTCATCGCCGACGGTCTCGGCCTGCCGGCCCGAACGGTTCTCACGCCCGAACCGGCAGCGCCGAGTTCTATTCCCGGTGCGGTCGGAATCGATTGAACCGACGGGCTAGCTCAGATCCAGGGATCGGAGGAAGTCGTAGACCTCTTGCGGATCCTTGGTGCGACGGAACGGTGGCAGGGCATTGATCAGCTCCCAGCGGTAGTTCCGGCTAGTGCCCAGACGCTTGTCGAGGACGGCGACCACGCCGCGATCGTCGGCGCGACGGACCAGCCGGCCGGCCGCCTGGGCGAGCAGGGTTGCCGCCCGGGGCAGGTCGATCGTTCGGAATGCGGCGCTGCCCTCACGCTCCCGCCGAGCCGACAGAACCGGATCGTCTGGCCGGGGAAACGGCAGCCGATCGATCGTGACCAGGGTGAGATCGTCGCCGGGCAGGTCGACGCCCTGCCAGAAGCTCATCGTGGCGAGCAGCACCGCCCGTTCGGTATCGACGAACCGGCGGATCAGCTCCGCCTTTGATTCGGTGCCCTGCACCAGCACCGTCATCGCGTCGGAGAGCTGATCGTCCAGGAACTCTGCTGCTCCCTCCATGGCCCGGTACGAAGTGAACAGACACAACGATCGACCCCCGGCCGCCTCGACCAGCTTCTGGATTTCCTGGCGGCACTGTTCAGGGAAGGCGTGATCATTGGGGGCGGGCAGGTGGAGCGGGCAGTACAGCAAGCCCAATTCTGCATAGTCGAATGGTGAGGGAACGCTCACCACCTCGAGTTCGGGGAGGCCGAGGCTTGTGCCGATGGTTGAGGCGAGTGTGGCGCTCGTGAGTACCACCGAATGTCCCGGCCACAGCCACTCTTCGCACAGCGGCGTCACATCGATCGGGGTCGCCTTGAGGATCGGATTCGACGGCGACCCGTCGACCCAGAGCACAGTCTTGTCAGGTTCGGCGTTGATCACGATGTCGATGTCGTCGATCAGCGAAGTGAGCATCCGCATCGCTCGCTCGACCCTTGTAGCGGTCTTGGTGTCGAGACTTCCCGACGAGTCCTCGGCGGACCCGACCGCTTTGCGGAGTTCCCGGATCGCCGAGTCGGCACGGGTTCGTCCCGCCAACAACACAGCCATCAAGTCGGCCGAGATCGTGAGCCGGGAGCCGGTACGAGGGGCCAGCTCGTCGGCCACGTCGTCGGCGGATCGGATGAGCAGGTCGGGCACGTCGCTGTCGGCCAGGAGGCCTCTGGTTCGGCGGGCGATGTTCCTGAACCGGCCGCCGGTGATCTCTGCACCGCTGGTCGCGCTGATCACATCGGGAAGGTGATGGGCTTCGTCGAACACCACAAGGTCGTGGTCGGGGAGAAGGGCTCCTTCGGAGGCCATGTGCAGTCCGTAGAAGTGGTGGTTGGTGATCACGATGTCCGCTTCAGCGGCTTCGGACCGGGCCCGCTCGGCGTAGCATTCGCTTCCTCGGGGACAGCGCGCCGCCCCCGGGCATTCGTCGGGTCCCACGCTCACCGCCCGCCAGACCGGCCCGGGTGGGGCGGGCACCAGCTCCTCGCGGTCGCCGGTGCTCGTCGTTTCCAACCATGCCGCGATCGATGGCAGGTGGGATTGAGCATCGGTGCCGGCGAGAAGCTGCTGTTGCTCACCGATGCTGGCCTCGTTCAATTCGTCGAGCCGCTGCAGACACAGGTAGTTGGAACGACCCTTGAGTACCGAAGCGGATACGTCGGCCCCCAGCGCTTCCACCGTTGTGGGCACGTCGGATCCGAGCAGCTGATCCTGGAGAGCGATCGTCGCTGTAGCAATGATCGCTCGTTCAATGCGCCCCTCGCCCAGGGCATGCACGATCGGCGTCAGATAGGCGATTCCTTTTCCGGTTCCGGTCCCGGCCTGCACGGCGATGGCGCTGTCCTTTTCGGAGATAGCGCTATCGACCAGTTCGGCCATCTGAAGCTGGCCGGTGCGCTCTTCACCCCCACCAGCCACGCTCTGAGTAACTGTTCCCAGAAGGCTACTGATGCTGGACATTGCCCTGAGGCTAGGCGGTAGTCTTGTATTTGGTGCCCGGACTCTCCCGTGGCCCGACGCGGATCCCCTATGAATGATCAGACCAAATTCAGCCGGCGTGTTGCGCTGGACGACCGAGCGTCGACGCCGTCGTCAACGAACAGCAAGTCCGTCGCGGATATCGCTTCGTTGTACGAGCAGCAGAGCGGTCCACGTAGCGAGGCAGAACTTGCCGACGCGCTTCGTAACAGTGTTTTCGGTCGACCCGAACCTGTCCGGCTCAATGCGGCAACGCTCGGACCGGCGACGTTCACCTCCGTGGCCGAGAAGCCGGCCCGAGCCAACGCCCACACTGTGCGCCCCCCAACCGCCGGGATTGCCGCCAGCACGAACTCCACGTTCACGGTTGCATCCGTCGAACGCAAAGTCGAGGCCAAGGGGCAGCGGCGGCGCCGGATCACCACGGTGCTGGCGGCGCTATTCCTGTTGTCGCTGGCCGGCTCGATCGTGGTGACCGCCCTAGGGATCGGTGACACGGCCGAGGCCGAACCAGAGATCCCGACCAGCGTTCTTGGCACCACCGTCGAGGCCCCGCCCACAACCGGCGCCACGGCCACGACAATCGCACCCGTGTCGACCACCGCAGCGCCGACCACCGCGGCTCCCACCACCACCGCGGCTCCCACTACCACCGCTGCCCCAACAACCACTGCAGCTCCGACAACGACGGCGGCTCCGACGACCACGGCCGCTCCCACGACCACTGCCGCCCCCACCACCGTGACGGCCAGGCCTGTCACCAGCCGGCCGGTGACCACCCGTCCCCCGACGACAATTACCCCACCGACCACGGCGATCACTATTCCCGACGTGACGTTCAGCCAGCCCACTTGGGTCGGGACCGATGCCGATCAGCCGTAAACGCTTCAGATCGCTGTCCTGAATACGCTTGCCGACTTGAGCCGTCGCTCCAAGTGTTGCTCCAGAAGCTGCATGGCCAGCACCTCGGTGGCGTCAGCGATCCCGGCAGACGTCTCGTCGAGCATTCGGCGCACCTCGCCGGCGAAGACCAGCGACAGCGCTCGTCGCACCTCGGGGCCGATCGGCTGACCGGACCGGTGATGGCTGCACAGCACGCCTCCCTGGTGAAGGTTTATCGCTTCGATCTGCTCGATCCGGCCGCAGACGACACAGGCATCGACCTGGGGCTGGATTCCCTCGAGCATCAGCAGCTTGGCGACGAATGCCGGTAGCACGCTGTGGTTCCCGGTTCGGTCCAGTTCCCGGAGCGCTCCAGTCAGCAGGTTGAAGATTCCTCGATCGGGGCCGCCCTCCTGGGTGGTGTGTTCCACCGCCTCCAACATCACTGCCGCCCGGTGGAGTCGCTCGTGGTCGCTGCGCAGATGCTCGAATCGGTGAGCGGTCTCCACCTGGGTCACGATGTCAAGGTTGCGGCCCTCGTAGAACTGCCCGTTCACCCACGACATCGGTTCGAGCCGTGACCCGAACCGTGATTTGGTTCTGCGGATGCCCTTGGCCACGGCCCTGATCCGACCGTGCCCGGCGGTGAAGAGTGTGATGATCCGGTCGGCTTCACCGAGCTTGTGGGTGCGCAACACAACACCCTGGTCCCGGTACAGCGCCATCGATGAATCCTAGAGGACCCGGCGCGGCGGGCCGGGTCCTACAGCCCGCCGAAACGCCGGTCCCGGCGCTGGAATTCGGCGACAGCTTCGACCATCTGAGTTCGCCCGAAGTCGGGCCAGTAGGCGTCGACGAACACAAACTCGGCGTAGGCCGACTGCCAGAGCAAGAAGTTCGAGATGCGATGCTCTCCACTGGTGCGGATCCAGAGGTCGACATCGGGCATCGTCGGGTCGTACAGACGGGCAGAGATCGCCTCCTCGGAGGGTTCGACCCCCTCGGCGTTCAACGCCTTGACCGCGTCGACAAGCTCAGCCCTGCTGCCGTAATTGAAGGCGATGCTGAGCGTGAGCACATCGTTGCCGGCGGTCATCTCCTCCGTTTCTTCGATACGGGCGAGTAGCCGTCGAGGGATCCGCCAGTCGCGCCGGCCCACAAACCTGATTCGTACCCCTTTGGCGCTGAGCTCGTCGCGCCGCCGCAGCAGAAGCCGCTCATTGAAGTTCATCAGATAGCGAACCTCGGAGATCGGGCGGCGCCAATTCTCTGTGCTGAAGGCGTAGACGGTGAGCCACTTGATTCCCAGCTCGAGTGCCGCGTCGACGGTGTCTACGAGCGCTTGTTCGCCGGCGGCGTGGCCTTCGGTTCGAACCATGTTTCGTTCGCTGGCCCACCGTCCATTCCCGTCCATCACGCACGCGACATGCACCGGGACACGGGTCGGATCGATCACATCGGGCACCGTAGCTTCCGGTGCCCGCATCTTGACAGCCATGACTAGGCCTTTTGCGAGCTACCGATCGGCTGCCAGCCGAGTTCTGGGTCATGCCGCAGCCATTGGTGGCCGGCGGAGTCCCAATAGAGCCAGGCGGCCCATTCTTCGTTCCAGACCGGATCGCCCACTGCAGCCGTTCCGGTGGCCCCTTCGGGCTCGACCGACATATCACCCTCGGACCGTGGTTCGTGAGCTTCCGGCGTGTCGTCCTCGGTGGCTACGGCGATGGAGCCCTCGGCGTCGGCTGCGACCGGCTCCCGTTCGGGTGCCGCCGGGCCGTTGTCTGTGGTCGGTTCCGGTGTCCACACCGGTGCGTCCTGAGCCTCCGGGAAGTGCCAGTTTTCGGCGTAGTTGGTTTCGGGCAACTCAGCTTCGATGGTCTGTTCGGCTATCACGGTCTCTTCGTGGACGCTGATCGTGGCTACGAACTCGCTCTCCACCGTTTCCCGGTCGACCCGTTCGACGGTGGGAATCGCGTCGCCGGTCTCTTCGAGATCGAGCACTCGGTAGTCGCTCGGCGGGTCGTCGATTGTGTGGCCGGCAAGGGCTGCCGCAACGTCGACCATCGAGGACGGACTGTCCGGGGCGGGGGGTTCCGCAGCCTCCTTGACCGCTTCCACCTCGCCGGTTGTCGCGCTCGGCCTGATCAACGTGGTGGTGGTCTCGGGAATCTCACCGGGCGAACTGGTAGCGAGCACGACCCTGGTGTTGGCGCTGAGGTCACCCATCCGCTGGTTGTGCTCGTTTCGAGCCGCAACGATCCACCCCAGCAGGCCTGGGATCACATAGGGGAAGAGATCCACCAGCCCAACGAGGTAGCGGCGCAGGTAGCTGTCGAGGGGTGGTTTGTTCCCCTTCGTGTCGGTGACCATCAGACCCATGACCCGATGCCCTAGAGACCAGCCCGTGTTGGCCGGTACCAAGACCCACGCGATCAGCGAGAAGATCAGCAGGGCCAACAAGCTGAGCACCAGCGCGCGACCGTGAATTGAGTAGTAGAAGTCGCCGATGATCCGGCCGAAGTTCAAGCCGTCGGAGATGCTGGCCAGCTCGGCCCGCTGAAGATCGGAGTAGATCGGCGTACCGTCGGGCGTGCGCTGTGCGATTTCGAACCGCACCGCCAGCCGATACAGAACCAGGAGCCACAAGAACCCAACAGCGGCGAGATCGATGGCTGAGGCTGCGATTCGACGGGGCAAAACCGACGAGGTCGACTGGACATTCACCCGACCATTCTTACAAGTCACGAGACGGATTGCTTGGATAGGGAGAGGCGCTTCCGGCAGCCGTTAGCCTTTCGGCCATGGCTGAGCCGAACCCCGAACTGTTCGAGCAGGTAGTGAACCTCTGCAAGCGCCGCGGTTTTGTGTTCCCGTCGGCAGAAATCTATGGCGGATTCCGCTCGACATACGACTATGGGCCGGTCGGGGTGTTGATGCTGCGCAACGTGAAGGACGCGTGGTGGCGGTCGATCGTTCAGCTGCGGCACGACGTCGTGGGCCTCGACGCCTCGATCTTGGGACCGCCCCAGGTTTGGGAGGCATCGGGGCACCTGTCGAACTTCACGGATCCGTTGGTCGACTGCAAAGAATGCGGCAACCGGTTTCGCGAAGACACCCTCACCGACCCCACGACCTGCCCGAACTGTGGGTCGAAGAACTCGTTCACCGAGGCTCGCGAGTTCAACCTGATGTTCAAAACCCAGGCCGGTCCGGTCGAGGGTCACGGCGCTGACGCCTACCTCCGTCCCGAGACCGCCCAGGGGATGTTCATCAACTTCTCCAACGTGCAGCACGCCACCCGGAAGAAACCGCCGTTCGGCATCGCTCAGATCGGCAAGAGCTTCCGCAACGAGATCACGCCCGGAAACTTCGTGTTCCGCACCCGCGAATTCGAGCAGATGGAGCTCGAGTATTTCGTGCCGCCCGAGGATGCGGACCGGTGGTATTCGTTCTGGTGCGAGGCCCGGATGCAGTGGTACGTCGACCACGGCATGAGGCCCGAGTCGTTGAGGCTGCGGGCCCACGAGCCAGACGAGCTCAGTCACTACTCTTCCGACACCAGCGACGTGGAGTTCCTGTTCCCGTGGGGCTGGGGTGAACTCGAAGGGATCGCCAACCGCGGCGACTTTGACCTGCGGCAGCATGCAGAGCACAGCGGCAAGTCGCTCGATTTCTTTGACCAGGGCGAGGGTCGCCGCTATGTGCCCCACGTGATCGAACCGGCCGCCGGTGCGACGAGGGCGATGATGGCCTTCCTTATGGATGCCTATCACGAAGACGTGGTGAACGAGGAGAAGCGCACCGTGCTCAAACTGCATCCCCGCATCGCTCCTTTCACCGCGGCGGTACTTCCGCTTTCCCGTAAATCAGAGTTGTCCGACCCGTCGAAGAAGCTGTTCGCCGAACTGGCTGAACACTTCAACACCGATTACGACGAGACCCAGAACATCGGTAAGCGCTACCGCCGCCAGGACGAGATCGGCACGCCGTTCTGTGTGACATACGACTTCGATTCGATCGACGACGGCGCGGTCACCATCCGAGAGCGCGACACCATGAAGCAGGAACGCATCCCCCTCAGCGGCGTCGCAACCTGGATCTCCGACCGCCTCTAACCCAAATCTCTGCTGAAACCCACCCCCTGCGTCGCCTCGAGCAGAGATTTGGGCCGAACGTCGCCCTCACCAGACAAATGGAGTTCAGGCGGTTCGTGCCGGGGCGGTTGCGGGAGCGGGGTCCTATCCTTGGGCCGTGGGGATCGTTGACGAGGACGTCCAGCGGGTCAGGGATGAGGCTGACATCGTGCAGGTTGTCTCGGGCTACACCCAGCTCAAGCGGGTAGGAAACCGGTTCAGCGGTCTGTGCCCGTTCCACTCCGAGCGGACAGGCTCCTTCAGCGTCAACGCGGAGAAGAACCTCTACTACTGCTTCGGTTGTCACGCCAAAGGGGATGTGATCACCTTCGTGCGGGAGAAGGAAGGATTCGACTTCGTGGAGGCCATCGAATGGCTGGCCAACAAGTCCGGTATCCAGCTTCGTTACACCGACGCCAACCAGAGCAAAGACCGGCAGCGCAAGGAGCGCCTTCAGACGCTGATCAAAGGGGCTGCGGAGTGGTACCACGATCTGCTGCTCAAGGATCCGGCGGCCGCACCGGCCCGCGCCTACCTGCGCGAGCGCGGTTACACCGGCGAGATCGTGCGCGAGTTCGAAATGGGTTGGGCCCCCGACGACTGGGATCAGCTGGCCCAGCATCTGGGCGCCTCCAACAAGGACCTGGTCGATTCGGGCCTGGGTCTGATCAACCGGCGCAACAAGCAGCAGGACTGGTTCCGGGCCCGGGTGCTGTTCCCGATCAAGGATGCCCGAAGCAATCACATCGGCTTCGGTGGCCGGGTGCTGCCGGGGGGCGAGGGCGCCAAGTACATGAACAGCAAAGACTCAGTTGTCTACAACAAGTCAAGCGTGTTGTACGGGCTCGACCGGGCCAAGACCAACATCGTCGCAGCCGACGAAGTGGTGATCTGCGAGGGCTACACCGACGTGATCGGCTACCACATCGCCGGCGTCCCCCGAGCGGTCGCCACCTGCGGCACCGCGCTCACCGAACGCCATGTGAAGGAACTCAAGAAGTACTGCAACCGGGTGGTGCTCAGCTTCGATGGCGACAGTGCCGGCCAGAACGCTGCGGCCCGCTTCTACGAATGGGAGAAGCAGTACGACCTCGACGTTCGTGTGGTCGACCTGCCCAAGGGGGCTGATCCTGGCGATCTCGCCTTCAGCGATCCGGAGCTACTGGCAGCGGCGGTCAGTGATGCTCGGCCGTTCCTCGAGTTCAGGGTGAACCGGGTGCTCGGCAACGCACGCATGGACACGGTCGAAGGTCGCGCCAAGGCCGCCGAGGAAGCGATCTCGGTGGTTGCTGAGCACCCCGACTCGCTGGTGCGGGATGCGTATGCCCTGCAGATCGCCGATCACACCCAGATGGCGATCGAGACGATCCGGGCCATGTTCAACCCCGGGTTCGCTCGTGGGGTGATCGACTTGCGCCAACGGGAGCCGAACCACCCCTACGATCCGGGTGGCCCGCCGCCGCAACGCCCTCCGCAGCAGAGTCGGCCGCCGGTCCGCTACCCCAAAGTCGAGGTTCTAGCTCTCCAGCTTGCCGTTCACGACCCGGCCGGGATCGGCGCTCTGATCGTGGCCGACACCTTCAGCGTGCCCCGACTGGGCGAGCTGTTCGCGCTGTTGGTCGACACCGATGATTTCGATGTGGTCGCCAACTCGGTCGATCACGATGATCAGAGCCTCCTCTACCGCCTGGCGGTTGAGACAGCCGATGCCGAACCCCTCGACGTTGCGTGTCAGATCTGGCGACTGTTGATCGAGCGAGAGCGCAGCGCTCGGCTGCGGGCCTTTGATCCCCACGATGTCGATGACCAGGCAGCGCTGACCTCCGAACTCCGATGGTTTCAGGAAACCCTGGAGTCACTTACCTCAGAGCATTCACAAGAGGTCACGGTGTCGCAGTTGCTAGCTTGGATAGGGACAGGATCCGAGGAGGTCGTCCCTTAACGATGCGTGCGGCGCAACCCACGTTCAGCCAGGAACACCGAGAGCGCCTCTTGCTGCGCGCCAAGGCAGGGCGCACCCTGAACCCCGACGACGTGGTCGAAGTAATGCACAACATCGAGCTGACCCCCCAACTGCTCGAGGAGATCGAAGGGTTCCTGGCCGAGAACAACGTGCCGTTCGAACACGACGACGTCATCGACGAAGACGAAGAGCAAGAGGAGCACGACAAGGAACCTCATCATCACAACCATCATCACCACGGCCGTCGACGCCGCCGCCCCGACTCTGCCGCCATCGCGGCCCAGGCGGTCGCTAAAGCGTCGGGCTCGGGCGACCCGGTTCGCATGTACCTCAAGGAGATCGGCCGGGTACCGCTCCTCGCCGCCGATGAGGAGGTGGACCTGGCGAAGCGGATCGAGCAGGGCGCCCTCGAGTCGGAACGTCAGACCGAGCTGGTGATGTCGGGCGCCTGGGACGATCTCGACCCGGGCGAGCGCCGCCGTATCAGGGCGGCGGTGCATGACGGAGAACAGGCCGGCAACGACCTCACCGCAGCCAACCTCCGGCTGGTTGTGTCGATCGCCAAGCGGTACACCGGCCGCGGTGTTGCCATGCTCGATCTGATCCAGGAGGGCAACCTCGGCCTGATGAGAGCGGTCCAGAAGTTCGACTACGCCCGCGGCTTCAAGTTCTCGACCTATGCCACGTGGTGGATTCGGCAGTCGATCACCAGGGCTATTGCCGACCAGTCGCGCACCATCCGAGTGCCGGTACACATGGTCGAGTCGATGAACCGGGTGATCCGCAGCCAGCGCACGCTGAGCCAGCGGCTGGAGCGGGAGCCCACGATGGCCGAGATCGCCCAGGATGTCGACATGACACCGGATCGGGTGGAAGAGATCCTCCGAATCGCAAGACAGGAGGCGTTCAGCCTCGACACGCCGGTCGGCGACGAAGAAGACAGTTCGATGGCCGACTTCATTCCCGACAAGGGCGCCGCCCCTGTCGACGTCGCCGCTCGCCACATGCTGGCCGCCGCCGTCTCAGAGGTCATGAAGGAGCTCAATGAGCGAGAGGCCGAAGTCGTCAGGCTGCGCTTTGGCATCGATGACGGCCAGCCCCGCACGCTCGAAGAGGTGGGCCGGGCGTTCGGCGTTACCCGTGAGCGCATCCGTCAGATCGAGAACAAGACGCTGGCCAAGTTGCGTCATCCCATGCGATCCGACAAGTTGCGCGGCTACCTCGACTGAAGGTCGATTCGGATCTCAGTTTCGTAGGCGTTTGTCGAGGGGCGTGGGGAATCGCGGTTTGACGACCGTGCCGTCGAACCATGCCTCGAGCGCCGCAGCCTCAGCGCGGGCTTGCTCCTTGAGCTCACCCGAAGTGTCTTCTAAGAGTTTGAAGCGGATCTGGCGATCGGGCAGCTGAGCCCAGCCGCCGACGATCCGTCCGTCAGCCCAGACGGTCGGCCCGATGTTGCCGTTTCTGTCGAACAGCTCCGCTTCATGGACGCCCAAATACCAGTGCCGATCCTTCCAGCCCATCCCGGTCGGGTCGAGCGAGGGTAGGAATGCCACCCACGAATCGGGCGATGATACCGGATCGAGGTCGTCGGGGAGGAGGAAGCCGATCTGTCCGTCGAGGTCGACCGGAACAGCGTCGAGGGCCTTCAGGGCGGCCCGGATTTTGGTGACCCCGAGCCCGGTCCACCACTTCAGATCGAGCTCGGTTCCCGGGCCGAAGCTGTGCAGCCATCGATTCACCAGGCCCACGATGGCCTGTGCTTCGTGCACCGGCGGGGGAGGGGTGTCGAGTTCCCAGCGGTGTTGACTGCTGGTCCATCGTTTGGGTCGACCGCGCCGGATTCGGCCGTCGAGCGCCAGCTGTGTGAAGACGCGGCTCGAGACCGCGGCTTGCCCGATCCATTTCGAACCCTCGCCATAGCGGAGCTTGGCTTGAATGCTGGGCAGTGAACGGGACAACTGTGCACCGGTGGCCGGACCGTGGGTGGACAGCTCGGCCAGGACGTCGTTCTCAGCCTTGGTCAACCAGCCTGCACCGTCGGCGGCGATCGACTGGTCTTCAATCATCTTGATGAGGCGTTTTCGTTGTGCTCGGGCGACCGCCACCGAGCACGCCGAGTGGGCCAGGGCCAGAGTGTCGTGCGGAAAGACAAAGAGCGTGCGTCGCATCGCCATGTGCTTGGTCAGCGACTTGGTGTCGTACAGCTCGTGTTCGAGCTGCGACGGCTCGAACCCCTTGATGCGAGCCCGGACGCTGAGGAAGGGCACGGTGGGATCTGAGGCGTGCAGGCCCACGAGCCGTCTCGCCGTTTCGATCGCGCCGCCGAAGCTCGCGCCGGGCGCCAGGCCATGGCGAATGCCGAGCCGTGCACGCCGCTCCTCCATCGACACCGACCGAACCGGTTCAGCCATGGTTCATGGTCCTACGGCTCATTCTTTGATTCGTTCCCAATCGAACGCGGCGAACGACGGAGAGTTTGGCCGTGAGGCCAAACTCGGACCAACCCGAAGGGTTCGCGAGGGCTGTACGCCCGGGGATGTTTCGGCGGAGCCGAAACTCTGACGAACCCGAAG
>JABDJU010000017.1 GCA_013003325.1 Acidimicrobiales bacterium | reverse complement strand
GGTTCCGAATCGAGGTGTGGGCATCCTGAGCGACGTACTCGGGGGCTGGGCTGCGGCGATCAGCGCTTGGAGTACTGAGGCGCCTTCCGGGCCTTCTTGAGTCCGTACTTCTTGGACTCCTTCTTGCGTGGGTCACGGGTGAGAAGCCCAGCAGCCTTCACGTTGGAACGTGCGTCGGGGTCGAGCTCGATCAGGGCGCGAGCGATACCGAGTCGGAAGGCACCGGCCTGACCGGAAAGTCCTCCACCGTGAAGGTTGACGTCGATGTCGTAGGTTTCCTCGGTGCCGGTGACCCGAAGCGGCTCTGTGATCAGTGTGCGGTGAACGGCGGAGGGGAAGTACTCGTCGAATGCACGGCCGTTGGCGGTGACCTTGCCGGTGCCAGGCTCGAGGCGGACCCGAGCGACAGCCTGCTTGCGGCGACCGGTGGCGATGGTGACAGACATGATCTTCTACGAACCTCAGCGTTTTCCGAGCTCCCGGCGGGCACCGGGAATCTCGAGGGGTTTCGGGGATTGGGCAGCATGGGGATGATCCGGACCGGCGTACACCTTCAACTTGGTGGCCTGTTTGCGTCCGAGCCGGTTCTTCGGGATCATTCCTACGATCGACTTGCGGACCGTGTCGGCCGGTTGACGATCGAGCGACTGCTGGTAGGTACGAGTGGTGAGCCCGCCGGGGTAGCCGGAGTGGGTATGGATCAGCTCACGCTCGGCCTTGTTCGAGGTCATGCGGACCTTGTCGGCGTTGATTACGATTACGTGGTCGCCGGTATCCATATGCGGCGAATAGATCGCCTTGTGCTTGCCGCGAAGAATCCGAGCGATCTCGGTTGCCATGCGACCGACGGTCATGCCATCGGCGTCAACGATCCACCAGTCGCGCTGGATCTCCGATGCCTTCGGGCTGTAGGTCTTTACCTGCTGCTTGATCTTCATCACACTGTTCCACTCGGGTCGGGCGGCTCGGGCGGAAAAGCGCCGCTGAGCCGACCCATGATCGTATCGGCCGTTGAATCCCGTGCCACCTCGTGCGGCTCTGTTCCTGGGATGCCACCGGTTGCATACACTGCGCCGGTGTCAATAGAACGGAACTGGGCCGGCAACCTCACCTATCAAGCCGACTCGCTGGTTCAACCCACCACGATCGATCAGCTACAGGAACAGGTCGCAGCAGCCCCGAAGGTGAAAGCGCTGGGTACCCGTCACTCGTTCACCGATGTCGCCGACTCACCACACGGGATTCAAATTGATCTCAGCCGACTCGAGCCCACCGTTACCGTCGATCACGACGGGAAGACAGCCACGGTGACCGCATCGATGTCCTACGGCGAGGTGGCGATGGCGCTCGAGGCCGAGGGTGTTGCCCTGGCCAACATGGGTTCGCTCCCCCACATCTCGGTCGCTGGCGGCACGGCCACCGGAACCCACGGGTCCGGTGACGAGCTCAGGGTGCTGGCCGATCAGATCGCCGCGATCGAGCTGGTCACCGCCGACGGTTCGCTGCGCCGGATCGATCGATCCCATCCCGACCTGCCGGCGGTGGCGATCGGACTCGGGGCCGTTGGCATCATCACCAAGCTGACGCTCGACGTGCAGCCGACCTACCTGATGCGACAGGATCTCTACCACGACATCTCGTGGGAGGTCGCCCACGAGTCGTTCGACGAGCTGCTGGCGTCGGCCTACAGCGTGAACATCCACAGCAAGTACAGCACGCCGGCGATCTCGACTGTTATCTCGAAATCCCTGGTCAGCACCGACGCCGACGGTGGGCCGATCGTCGAAGACGCTCCCGAAACGTTGCTCGGGGGATGGCTCGATTCCGACGACCCCGAAGCCGGACCTCAGCACACGCCACGGCGCGGCATACCCGGACCGTGGTTGGAGCGGCTGCCCCACTTCTGGCTTCACGCCGAGCCGTCGATGGCAGGTGACGAACTCCAGACCGACTACATGGTGGCGCGAGAAGACGCACCGGCTGCGATCCGAGCACTCCAGGCCATCGGCGAGGCGATCGATCCGCACCTGTGGGGAACCGAGATTCGCAGCGTGGCCGGCGATGAGTTGTGGATGAGTCCGGCCTATGGCCGCGACAGCGTGAGCATCGGGTTCACGTGGCGCAAACACATCGATGAAGTGACAGCGCTGCTCGAACCTATCGAGACCGCTCTGGCTCGGTTCGAACCGAGGCCGCACTGGGGGAAGCTGTTCGCTCTCAAGCCGGAGGTCCTACGCGACCGGCTGCCGCGCTACGCGGACTTCTTCAACCTCGTCGCCGAGCACGACCCAGGCCGCAAGTTCGGCAATCCGTTTCTCGATCGACTACGCGTCTAGACGTGATCCGGCGCCGTCGATTCGTCGTAGGTGACCTGCCACAGCATCAGACCATGGGGTGGTGCCGGCGATGGTGCGGCATTTCGATCGCGAGCGGTGAGGACGCGGCGCACATCGTCAGGTGATTGTTTCGCGTGCCCGACCGAGACGCACATTCCCACGATGCTGCGAACCATCTGGTGGCAGAACGCCGGGCCGGCGATATGGAACACCAGCCGGCGGTGGCCTGCGTCGTCGACGCGTTGTCGCCAGTGGGCGGCGTCGATCCTGCGCACGAGCGAATGGGGCTCATCTCGGTCGCCCTGCTTGGGACGGCGACAGAAAGAGGAGAAATCGTGCTCTCCCAACAGGTGTCGACAGCCCTCGTTCATGGCGTCGAGGTCGAGTGGGTCCTTCACCCACCACTCGGTCCCTGCGGAGAACGGCATGGGGTGCCGATGATTGAGGATGGTGTAGCGGTAGCCGCGACCCATTGCGGAGAAGCGGGCATGAAATCGTGGGTCGACGGCACGAAGGTCGGTGGCGACCACCTCGTGCCCGAGTCGGGAGTTGATGCTCTTCATCACCCGTTGCTCATCAACCGCCGACTCGGTGTCGAAGCTCAGCACCTGCTCCCGAGCGTGGACACCGGCATCGGTCCGGCCCGACATATGGATCTCCTCGATCGGCCCGAGGATCGCTTCGAGCACGACCTGCAGCTCGCCGACCACGGTCCGCACCCCGTCGTTCGGTGCCAGGCCCCGAAACCCCGACCCGTCATACGCGATCGTCAGCCGATATCGAGCCACCCGACCAGGCTAGGACCTGATCTCCCCATGGATTCACGCCCTGCCGGGCGCATTCCCATCAGAAGATCACGAACGAAGCGCCGCAGGCGAGCGAAAGGGCCCCCCTGGAGGGGTCAAACCAGTTCTATTTTGGCCATGGGGGCGTTGTCGCCCTGCCGTGGTCCGAGCTTGATGATGCGGGTGTAGCCGCCCGGGCGGTCGGCGTAGCGGGGCCCGATCTCATCGAACATCTTGGTGGTCATCTCCACGTCGCCCAGGTAGCTCAGCACCTGACGGAACTTGTGGAGGTCCTTGTTCTTCGATTTGGTGATCAGACGCTCGGCGATGGGACGCATCGCCTTTGCCTTGGCTTCGGTGGTTACGATGCCCTCGGCCGCGATCAGGGAGGCGACGAGGTTGGCCATCATCAGCTTCTGATGCTGGGATGATCCGCCGAAGCGGCGGGTCTTGCGCGGTTTTCCTGGCATGGTCGGTTCCTTCTCAACGACCCGGCGTTACAGCCGGCCGGTGCGCAGCGACAGGCCGCGCTCTTCGAGCTTCTCGATGACTTCATCGAGCGACTTCTGACCGAAGTTGGTGATGGCCAGCAGGTCGTCTTCGGACTTGGTGAGCAGTTCACCCACGCTGTTGACCTGGGCGCGCTTCAGACAGTTGCGGGGACGCTCGGACAGTTCGAGGTCTTCGATCGGGAGATCGAGGTCGGGCGAGCCCGACGCGGCCGCCGGGGCCTCGCCAAGGGTGAGACCTTCGGGCTCGTCGCTCATCTCTTCGACCAGCTGTACCAGAGTGCGCAGTGTGGCACCGGCGGATGCGAGCGCATCGCGGGGGGTCATCGAGCTGTCGGTTTCGATTTCGAGGATGAGGCGATCGAAGTCGGTGCTCATCTCGACGCGGGTCGCTTCTACGTTGATCGAAACGCGCCGCACGGGCGAGAAGATTGCGTCGACCGGGATCACCCCGATGGTGTTCGAGCCTTGCGCCTTCATGCTGCTCTGCCAGCCTCGTCCCCGTTCGACGGTGAGATCGATGGCGAGGCGACCCTTGCTGTCGAGCTTGGCGATATGGCTGTCGCTGTTGAGGATCTCGACCTCGGGGGGGCACGAGATGTCGCTGGCGGTGACGTCCCCGGCTCCCTTGGCGTCGAGACGCAGCGAAATCGGCTCTTCGGACTCGCTGGTCAGGACGATGTCCTTGATGTTCAGGATGATGTCGGTGACGTCTTCGACGACGCCCTCGATGGTGTCGAACTCGTGGAGGGCCGCGTCGAAGCGAACGCTGGTGACCGCCGCTCCCGGGATCGACGACAGCAGGGTACGTCGGAGAGAGTTGCCGAGCGTGTGGCCAAAGCCGGGCTCGAGAGGACCGATAGCGAAGCGTCCGGTGGTGCCTTCGCCGTCATCGAGTTGTTCAACGGTGGGACGCTGAATAATGAGCATCGAGTCTGCTGTCCTTTGAAAGAGTTTTGTTGGGGTGGTTACTTGCTGTAGAGCTCGACGATGAGCTGCTCACGAATCGGGATGTCGATCTGCTCGCGGAGCGGTTCGCTGTAGACCTTCACCGCGAACGCATGGTCGCCCCGCTCCAGCCATGCCGGCGGGGTCCGATCGAGCACGTCGACGTTCCACTGGAGGATGGCGTTGTCTCGGGACGCTTCCTTCACCTCGATCAGATCGCCCTTGCGAACCTGGTAGGAGGGAACGTTGACCCTGGAACCGTTGACCGTGACGTGACCGTGGCTCACGAACTGTCGGGCCTGGGGGCGGGTGGCACACACGCCGGCTCGATACATCACGTTGTCGAGCCGCATTTCGAGCAGCCGAAGCATGTTCTCGCCGGTGACGCCGGTTCGCCGGTTCGCTTCTTCGTACACCTTGCGGAACTGCTTCTCGGTCAGCCCGTATGAGAACCGTGCCTTCTGCTTCTCCTGCAGCTGAACCAGGTATTCGGAGTTGGCATTGGGACGACGCCGGGTACGGCCGTGCACGCCGGGAGGGTAGGGGCGCTTCTCGAGGGCCAGTGCTTCGCCTCGGGTGCCGAAGATGTTGGTGCCGAGACGGCGGGAGACTCGGGCGCGGGGGCCGGTGTAGCGACTCATGTTCTAACTCCTCAGACCCGGCGACGCTTCGGGGGGCGGCAGCCGTTGTGGGGCACGGGGGTGACGTCCTTGATACCGGTTACTTCGATGCCAGTGTTCTGGATGGAACGGATAGCGGTTTCACGGCCCGAACCGGGGCCCTTGACCTGCACGTCGACCTTGCGAACGCCATGCTCCATGGCCCGACGGGCGGCGGCCTCGGCGGCCATCTGAGCGGCGTAGGGGGTCGACTTACGGGAACCCTTGAAACCGACGTTGCCCGATGACGCCCACGAGAGCACGTTGCCCTCCTGGTCGGAGATCGCGATGATCGTGTTATTGAAACTGGACGAAATGTGCGCCATCCCATGGGTGACGTTCTTGCGTTCCCTGCGACGGGGCTTGCGCCCGCCCTTTCCAGGCTTGGCCATCTCTACTTCGCTTTCTTCTTACCTGCGACGGTGCGTTTGGGGCCCTTGCGGGTGCGGGCGTTGGTTTGGGTGCGCTGACCACGGACCGGCAAGCCACGGCGATGGCGCAGTCCCTGATAACAGCCGATCTCCATCTTTCGCTTGATGTCCTGGTTGACCTCGCGCCGCAGGTCACCTTCGGTTTTGGTGTTTGCGTCGATCCAGGACCGAATGCTGAGAATCTCCGCCTCGGTGAGGTCTTTCACCCGGGTGGCCGGGTTGACGTTGGTGGCTTCGACGATCCGGCCGGCGGTCGAACGACCGATGCCGAATACGTAGGTGAGGGCGATGTCGACCCTTTTCTCGCGGGGGATGTCTACACCGGCGATACGCGCCATGTTCTAGCCTTGCCTCTGCTTGTGACGGGGGTTGGTGCACAGCACGCGGACCACTCCGTTGCGTTTGATTACTTTGCAGTTGTCACAGATCGTTTTGACGCTTGCTTTGACCTTCATGGTCACAAATCCTTCGTGGGGGACCGAGACGCTCGGCATGCCGACCGCTCGATGTGCGGGAACGAGCTACTTGTACCGGTAAGTGATGCGACCGCGGGTGAGGTCGTAGGGAGTGAGTTCTACCTGGACCTTGTCACCAGGCAGGATCCGGATGTAGTGCCTCCGCATCTTGCCCGAAATATGGCCGAGAACTTCGTGCCCGTTGTCCAGTTCGACCTTGAACATGGCATTGGGCAACGACTCTTTGACTGTGCCTTCCAGCACGATTGCATCATCTTTGGACAGGGCGCTCCTCCTACGCGAGACCGACCGACCATGCTACCGCCGCCCCTACACCATTCCGACCATATTTTCCAGGATTAGGCGAGCAGCCGGCTCAGACGACGGTGGCTCCTAGCAACGACCCGACCGCGAAGGTCGCCGTGCACGCTGCAGCGGCAAGAACGACCTGCCGAGCAGCGGTTTTGAACATCGAGCGCTTCGTAAAGGTGGCCAGGGCCACGCCGACCGCAGCCGAGGCTCCCAAACCCACCAACACCGAGTAGATAGTGGCGTCCGTACCGTCGGTGAAGAACCAGGGCAGAAGCGGCAGAATCGCACCGATGGCAAAGGCAATAAACGAGCTCACCGCTGCAAGAAGCGGGTTCCCCACTTCGTCGGGGTCGACGCCGAGCTCTTCACGGGCGTGCACCTCGAGCGCGATCTCCGGATCGGCCATCACGGCGGTGGCGATGTCCCGAGCCTGGTCGGGAGCGACCCCTCGAGACTCGTAGATCTTAGCCAATTCTTGGGTCTCGGCCCGTGGATTGTTGGCCAACGACTCACGCTCGCGTTCGAGCTCCCGCTCGACCAGCTCGGCCTGGGCCTTCATCGACACATACTCCCCTGCCGCCATCGATGCCGCACCGGCGAGCAGCCCGCTCAACCCGGCAATTACGACGCTGTTTCCGCCTTCGGCCGCGGCGGCGACGCCGAGGATCAACGCAACGTTGCTGACGAGCCCATCGCTAATGCCGAAGATGGCAGCGCGCTCAGCGCCGCCCTGCACATCGCGGTGGTGGTGCACCATATGGGACAGGTGGTGGTCGTGGTCGTGACCCATCTGTCCAGCCTAGAGGAGCGTGGGCCTACCCGGCTCCGTGCCAACGTGGCCAAAGCGACCCGAAGTGCACACGAGGCACACCCCTGCTACCCAGCTCCGTGCCAACGTGGCCGAAGCGACCCGAAGTG
>JABDJU010000349.1 GCA_013003325.1 Acidimicrobiales bacterium | reverse complement strand
GGGTGGGGTGGCGGTGGGCGGAGCGGTTGCGCTCGGCCCACCGCAGCGTCAGCTCCATCGCATCGCGCACCGCTTCACGAGGCGCCGGAAGGGCCGGGACCACGTCCAGGGCCATCGCGATGTCCGCTCCCAACTGTTCCTGAATCCTGACCGCCCGTTCGGGGGTGAGGTGTTGCGTGGTGCCGTCGTACACGCTCTTGAACGTTGCCCCGTCCTCGGTGACCTCGGGCTTGAGGCTGAACACCTGGAACCCACCTGAATCGGTGAGGAGATGGCCGTCCCAGTCGAGGAATCGGTGTAGCCCACCCAGCGACTCGATCACGTCCGCCCCCGGACGTTCCATCAAGTGGTAGGTGTTGCCCAGCATGATCTGGGTATCGAGCCGCTCGAGATCGGCGGTATCGAGCGTCTTCACCGCGCCGCGAGTACCGACCGGCATGAAGACCGGCGTCACCAACGATCCGCGCGGGGTGGTTATTCTCCCGGCTCGAGCGGTGCCGTCGGTGTGTTCGATCGAGATGGGGAGGGCTGTGCCCACGGGCAATCAGATCTTCTCTGGCAGCGGGTCGGGGTACCGCTCCTTGATCCACGCCAACAACGGTGCTGCTACGAAGATGCTGGAGTAGGTGCCCAGCAACAGGCCGATGAGCAAGGCAATGGCGAAGCCTCGCAAGCTGTCGCCGCCGAGCAGGAAGGCTCCGATGATCAACATCGAGGCGACCGGCAGCACCGTGGTGATGGTGGTGTTCACCGAGCGCATGATCACCTGGTTCATGCTCTCGTTCATCAAGTCGCTGTACTTCTTACGGCGGTTGGCCGGCTCGATCCAGTTCTCCAGAACCTTGTCGTAGACGACCACTGTGTCATACAGCGAATAGCCGAGGATTGTGAGCAGGGCGATCACGGTGGCCGGGCTGACCTCGATACGCAGAATGGAGTAGACGGTCACGGTCAGTACGAGGTCGTGAACCACCGCCACCAGCGCGCCGAGCGCCATCTTGGGTTCGAGTCGGATAGCTAGATAGATAGCGACGACGATGAAGAACAGAACCAGGGCTCGCACCGCACTCTGGGTGATCTGGCTGCCCCAGGTCGGGCCGACGGTGTCGCGCGAGATCTGCTCGCCCGGGATGAGCACCGCGTTCAGATCGGCACCAACCCGATCGAACTCCGAGGCGAGCTCGGTGGGGATCTGCACCCGCATGGCGCTGCTGCCGTCTGCGTTTTCGATCCGCTGGATCCGTGCTTGGGGAACTCCGACGACATCTCTGACCTCACCGACGGTCACCGACTGTTCGACAGGGACGCTGAACAGGGCGCCCCCTTCGAACTCGATGCTTCGGTTCACACCGAACACCGACGTGATGATCACTCCGAGTACGACCAGACCGAGCGAGATCGGAAGGCTCCGCTTCCAGATCGGTGCGAAGTCGATCTTGGATCTGGAGTTGTAGAGATCGGAAGTGAGGGTCATTTCTTGGCCTTCTTGTTCGACTCGCTCTGGTTCCCGGATCCGCTGCTCTTCTTCTTGCCGCCTTGCTTTCGCAGCATGGCGGCGGTGACCGCATTGTCGGGCAGGCCCAAGATCCGCGGGTTGGTCTGGGCCGCGTCGGTCTGGGCCAACCACAGCAGCATCGGGCGCATGAACAGCATGGCGATGATGAGATCGAGGATCGTGGCGATTCCGAGGTACAGGGCGAAACCTTTGACCGCGCCCACCGTGAGCACGTACAGCAGAACCGCAGCGATCAGGGAGACAACATCGGCTTTGATGATGGTACTGATCGAGTTGCGGTAGGCCCGTTCCACCGACGTGATGACCCTCTTGCCGCTAGCCACGGCATCTTTCACGTTTTCGAAGTACACGATGTTCGAGTCGGCTGAAACACCGATGGCGACGATCAGCCCGACGATGCCGGAGAGCGATAGGGCGAGACCGAACGCCTCGCCGAGCAGGCTGATGATCGACCACAGGAGCATCGCCGAGATCAGCAATCCGACGATGGCGACGAGGCCCGAGAGTCGGTAGTAGGACAGCAGGAAGATGGCTACCAACACGAGGCCGATGATCCCGGCGGTCACGCCCGAACTCAGAACATCGGTTCCGATGCTGGCACTGATCGTGCGGGTCTGTTGCGCTTCTAGTTCCACCGGCAGCGCACCGAAGCGCAGCGTGGTCGCAAGGTCCTGGGCCTCTTCGGCCTCGAAGTTGCCGGTGATCTGGATCTGATCACGGTTGAAGAACGGGACGTTGATCGTCGGCGCCGACTGCACCAAACCGTCGAGCACGATCGCAAGCCGTGCGGTCGGGCACTCGATCGTCTGGGTGTTGCACAGCACGGCCGCTTCGTTGAAGAGATCGATGCCGTCGGGACCCTCCCGGAAGGTGGGGTTCACCTGCCAGGCGTTGCCGCCGCCGGTGAGCAGTCCACCGGCGATGCTGGCCGAGGCGGTCTCCAGCGCGTTGCCGGTGAGCAGTGTGGGACCGAGGCACAGCAGCTCGCCGTCGATGCTCGGAAGCAGCACGGTCGCCGCTGGGTCGTCGTCCTCGGGGATGGTGAGTTCCTGGGGACAATCCTCAGAGATCGGGAAGGGGCTGGCGACGCCCACCGAGGCCAGCACCGGCCGGAATCGCAGCTCGGCGGTCTGGCCCACCAGTTCGAGCGCTCTCTGCTGTTGTTCCACGCCGGGAAGATCGACCACGATCGTGCTTCCCTGCCTGCTGATCTCGGGTTCGGCAACTCCGAGGGCGTCGACCCGGTTTCGGATGATGTCGGTCGCTTCGTCGAGA
This sequence comes from Acidimicrobiales bacterium, assembly GCA_013003325.1. Classification (GTDB taxonomy): domain Bacteria; phylum Actinomycetota; class Acidimicrobiia; order Acidimicrobiales; family SZUA-35; genus JABDIY01. The sequence goes on along the minus strand of JABDJU010000349.1, from coordinate 2,569 downwards.
GCCTCGTCGGTGACGTTGTCGCTCTTGGGTTGGTACACCACCGAGACCCCGCCCTGGAGGTCCAAGCCGAGCAGGGGCTGGTTGCCCGACACCAGGGTGGCGATGAACGCAACCAGAGCGGCCAAGAAGAGCGCAGCTGCTCTGAAGAGGTGCGACTTCACGAGTCGTCTTCGTCGTCGAAGGCCAACTTGCCGCTCACGGAATCACGGGAAAACTTGAGCTCGACACCATCGCTGACCTCGATGTACACCACCGACTCATCGAGGGCCGAAATGATTCCGTGCAGACCCGACGAGGTGACAACTTCGTCGCCCTCCGCCAGGGAGTTCAACAGGTCTCGCTGATCCCGACGCTTCTTGAGCTGCGGGAAAATGAAGGCCATGTAGACGATGAGGACGAGGCCGGGCAGAACGAGATTCTCCATAACGCCCGCAAACGGTAGTGGCTCGGCAACCCATTCCCAGGGAGCCACCTGTGCGAGCACCCTGCTGTAGCCTGAGAAGATGGTCATGACGGTCCAGCGGGTGTTGCCTTGGCGGCGCGAGCGGCCTCTGCCCGAGATCGCCCTGCAGCCGGTGCTCGAGGCATTCAACGGCACCAACCGACGTTCCGACCACGACATGATCGTGAAGGCCTTCGAGATGGCCCGGGCGGCTCACGAGCCCCAGCGGCGCAAGAGCGGCGAGCCCTACATCACCCATCCGTTGGCCGTGGCGAGAATTGTCGCTTCGCTGGGCGTCGACGTTGAGACCGTCGCCGCAGCCCTGCTCCACGATGCGGTTGAAGACACCGGGATGACCCTCGGCGATATCGAGACCCAACTCAACGCCGACGTCGCGTCTCTCGTCGACGGGGTCACCAAGCTCGACCGGGTCCGGTTCGACAGCAAGGAAGCTCAGCAGGCGGCGACGTTCCGCAAGATGCTGGTGGCGATGAGCAAGGATCTTCGGGTCCTCATCATCAAATTGTGTGATCGTCTGCACAACCTCCGCACCATCGGTGCCATGCCGGCCTGGAAGCAGGAGCGCACCGCCCGGGAGACGCTCGAGGTCTATGCGCCGCTGGCCCATCGGCTCGGCATGCAGGAGGTCAAGACCCAGCTCGAGGATCTCGCCTTCGCCGCCCTCCACCCCAAGAGATATGCCGAGATCGAGGACATGGTGGCGGTGCGCGCCCCGGAGCGTGACTTCCTGTTGACCCAGCTCGTCGCCGAGGTCGAGATCAAGCTGTCCGAACTGAATATCGAGGGTCGGGTCAGCGGCCGAGAGAAGCATCTCTACAGCATCTACGAGAAGATGATGCTGCAGGACAAGGCCTTCGCTGAGATTCACGATCTGATCGGGATCCGGGTGGTGGTCGACTCGATTCGCGACTGCTACGCCGCCCTGGGCTCCATTCACGCCACATGGAAACCGGTCCAGGGGCGGTTCAAGGATTACGTGGCGATGCCCAAGTTCAACCTGTATCAGTCGTTGCACACGACCGTGATCGGGCCGCTGGGCAAGCCGATCGAGGTGCAGATCCGCACCTACGAAATGCACGACCGAGCCGAGCGGGGAGTCGCCGCCCACTTCGTGTACAAGGATCGAGACGACAGCGACTCCGATGCGCCCTGGCTTCAGCGCATCATCGATTGGGACACCGACACGTCGGATCCGTCGGCCTTTATGGACAACCTCAAGGTCGACCTCGACAGCGACGAGATCTATATCTTCACCCCCGCCGGCGACGTGGTCACCCTGCACACCGGGGCGACCGCCATCGACTTCGCCTACGCCATCCACACCGACGTGGGCCACAAGACCGTCGGCGCGAAGGTGGACGGCCGGCTCCTACCTCTCTCCGAGGTGCTCGAATCGGGCCAGACGGTCGAGGTGCTCACCGCCAAGGGTGAAGGTGCCGGGCCCTCGAAGGACTGGTTGGCGTTCGCGGCCACCCCGCGGGCCAAGTCGAAGATCAAACAGTGGTTCTCCAAGGAACGCCGTTCCGATGCCATCGCTCACGGAAACGAGGCGGTCACCAAGGCGCTCAACAAAGCGAACCTGCCCCATCGCAAGCTCACCGATGAGGGTGTGCTCGACGAGGTCGCAAGCCAGCTCAACTACGACGACCTCAGCGCGCTCTATGCCGCGGTGGGTGAACACCATGTGTCACCCGAGGCGGTCGTGCAGCGAATCCGTCGGTTGCTCGACGATGCACAACCGGCCGAGGAGCTCGTTCAGCCGATCACCGCACGGCGCCCTCGCCGAAAGGCGTCGGGTACGGGTGTCCACGTAGAAGGGCTCGACGACGTGATGGTCCGGCTGAGCCGGTGCTGCACGCCGGTCCCCGGCGATGAGATTCAAGGCTTCGTGACCCGGGGTCGTGGAGTGTCGGTGCACCGCGCCGACTGCGCCAACGCGCTGTCGCTGACCCAGTCGCAGAACGATCGCCTGATCGACGTGGCATGGAGCGGTGAGCGGAGCGACGACCTCTATGTCGCAGCGGTCGAGGTCAAGGCCTACGACCGGGCCCAGCTGCTCAGCGACTTGTCCGCCGTGTTCGCCGAGCATCACATCAACATCGTCGG
>JABDJU010000284.1 GCA_013003325.1 Acidimicrobiales bacterium | reverse complement strand
GAATCAAGGTGCTCGGCGGCCGACGGGACATCCCCGAGATCGCCCGGCAAGTATCCGCCGAAGTCCTTCTCATGGCGGTCCCATCGGCGAACTCCCAGCTTGTCGGCGAGATCGACGACATCGCGGTGGCGACCGGGCTCGAGCTTCGTGTTCTCCCCACAACATCAGAGCTGATCAACAACCTGCGGGTTTCCGACATCCGGGAACTGACCGAACAGGACCTGCTCGGGCGGGCCGAGGTCGAGGTCGACATTCGCCAGATCACCGGCGTGATCACCGGGAAGCGGGTTCTCGTGACCGGGGCCGGCGGCTCGATCGGCTCGGAGCTGTGCCGCCAGCTCTACAACCTCGCCCCCGAGCGGTTGATCATGCTCGACCGCGACGAGACCGCGCTCCATTCGGTACAGCTCAGCATCGAGGGAAAGGCGCTCCTCGATTCTCCCGATCTGGTGGTCGCAGACATACGCGACCGCGAGCGGATTTTCGAGATCTTCGAAAAGGAACGGCCCGACGTCGTGTTCCACACCGCAGCCCTCAAGCATCTCACCCTCTTGGAGAACAATGCGGAGGAAGGCGTCAAGACCAACGTGGTCGGCACCCGCAACGTGCTCGACGCCGCCGAAACAGTCGAAGTAGAGCGGTTCGTCAATGTCTCAACCGACAAGGCGGCCGATCCAACCTCGGTGCTCGGGCGGACCAAACTGATGGCCGAGCGACTCACAGCCGCTGCTGCGGCGCGGGTCGACGGCGCGTTCGTGTCGGTGCGATTCGGCAACGTGCTCGGAAGCCGAGGATCGGTGCTGCCTACGTTCCGCCACCAGATCAACTCGGGCGGGCCGATCACCGTCACCGATCCTGAGGTCACCCGCTATTTCATGACGATTCCCGAGGCCGTCCGTCTGGTGCTGCAGGCGTCAGCGATCGGACGCCCCGGCGAGATCATGATCCTTGACATGGGTGAACCGGTGAAGATCGTCGACATGGCCAAGCGGCTGATTCGTCACTCGGGCAAGCGCATCGAGATCACTTACACCGGGCTGCGCCCCGGGGAGAAGCTGCACGAGAATCTGGTGGCACAGGACGAGATCGGGATTCAGCGGGAGCACCCTCGCATCACACACACCATCGGACAGATGGCAGGCGAGGACCCCACAAGCGACGCCGAACTCACCGGCGGCATGCTGCTCTAAGCCCCGCCCCTTCCGTGGTCGCACCGCCCCACCGTCCCACCGTCCCCAAAAATCGTCGGGCCACCACGCCACACGTTTCCGCCCGACGCCAGATCGCCCGAATGTGTCCGCCCGACGACAGAAGGCGCAAGGAACGTGGCGACGGGCCGTTGGCCTCTGGGCACCGTCGGCCGCTGCGGTCAATCTGGCGACATGGCTGACATCTCTCCCACAATCGTCGAGCTCGATCCTCAACAGGCCGTCGCAGTTCGCGGCAACGTCGCTGTCAACGACATGCCCAGGTTCTTCGAGAGGGCCTTCGTGGCCTGCTTCAAAGCTGCCGGCGAAGCCGGAATCGACATCGCCGGACCCCCCTTTGGCTTCTACCCCGGTATGCCGGGCGAAACTGTGGTGATCGAAGCCGGATTCCCAGTCTCGGCGCCGATCGCCGAAATGGGCGATGTGCACCCGCTGGAGCTACCGGGCGGCAAAGCCGTCGAGGTGATTCATGTCGGCCCGTTCGAAGCGATGAAGGAAACCTACGCCGCCCTCCAGACTTGGATGGCAGAGAAAGGACTCCAGCCAGCGGCTGGCATGTGGGAGATCTACCTGACCGATCCGCAGACCGAACCCGACCAGTCGAAATGGCAGACCAAGATCGTGTGGCCGATTAGCTCCTAGCTCGCCAAAACCGGGATCCTTCTGTCGTCACAACAACACATCCAGCCGGAAAATCGTCGCTCGAGCACGCCACGCGTGGTGGCCCGACGATATTTGAGGGGGATGTGCTCGCTGGACGACAGAAGGCCTACACCGAGAACGGTGGCCAGTTCTCGTCCTTGTCGCTGAGCGTCACGCCGTCTTTGATCGGCCAGTCGATGTTGAAGAACGGGTCGTCGTAGCGCAAGCCCTTCTCCGCTCCCGGGGTGTAGGGCGTGTTGGTGAGATAGATCACTTCGCTGTCGGGCAGGAGCGACTGGTAGGCGTGAGCACAGCCCTCGGGGATGACCAGGGCGAGCCGATTCTGGGGCGTGAGCTTGATGCCGAACCACTTGCCGAACGTGGGAGAATCGCGGCGCACATCGGCGCAGACATCGAAGATGGCACCGTTGATACAGCGCATGAACTTGGCCTCGCCGGCCGGAGGTTCCTGCCAGTGCAACCCTCGAATGAGGCCGGCATCAACGCAGAAGCTGGTATTGATCTGGGCCACCGTGTTGGCAGCCCCGATCGCTCCCAGCTCTTCGGCGCACCACTGGCGAGCAAAGAAGCCCCGCTCGTCGCCGATCTGCTTCAACGAAGCAACAAAACACCCATCAACCGTGGTCGACTCGAATTCCATCTCACACCCAGTAGAAGTCTTGGTTGACCTGGTTGGTGTCGAGCAGATGCTGGATCTGCTTGATACGTCGGTGGCCGCGATGAGTCTGCTGGGCCTCGTTGAAGTGGATCCGGTTGAAGGTGTCGACCATCTCCTTGACGCCCGAGCGCACGTCGTAGTCACAAGAGAATCCGGGCAGCTGACCGGTGATCTTCTCGAAGTTCACCTTGTAGTTGCGGTTGTCACCACCCTTTTCACCGATGATCACCTCGCAGCCGTCGATCTCTTCGCCGATGATGCGGCAGATGTCTTTCACCTGGTAGTTGCCACGGTCATCGCCAACGTTGAAGATCTGATCATGGATGGCCTCGACCGGCGCTTCGAGCGAGCACAGCATTGCTTTGCCGATGTCGGCGACGTGAACGAACGGACGCCACGGGGTACCGTCAGATTCGAGCACCAGCTTCCTGGTGAGAAAGGCCTGGGCCGTGAGGTCGTTGATGGCCAGGTCGAAGCGCATGCGGGGGCTGAGGCCGAAAGCGGTGCCGTTGCGCAGGTAGACCGGCGAGAAGTTGTCGTCGGCCAGCTTGGAGAGGTCTTCCTCGCACAACAGCTTGCACTTGGCGTACGCGGTAAGGGGCCCGGTGGGTGACTCCTCGGTGGCGTACACATCTTCGTCGTCACCCGACGCGCCGTACACACTGCACGACGAGCTGTAGATGAAGCGAGTGACGCCTGCCGCTTTGGCCATCTCGGCCAGCCGGATTGTGGCCCGGTGGTTGATGTCGTAGGTGAGATCGGCGTTGAGGTTGCCGAGCGGATCGTTGGAGAGATCGGCAAGATGAATGACCGCGTCGAAGCCTTCGAGCTGTTCGGGGGTAACCGAACGCGAGTCGACCTTGGTCCACGCCGGCGCCCGATCGACGCCGTCATAGAGCCAGCCGACCCGGTGGAATCCGGTGTCGTAGCTCATCACGTCGTGGCCGGCCTCCATCAAACGAGGGCCGAGCAGCGTGCCGATATAGCCTTCGCCCCCGGTCAACAGAACCTTCATGCTTGAGTACTCCAGTTGTTCCAGGGAGCGCTGCCGCCGTCCCATAGTGATTCCAGTAGTTCCTTGTCCCGCAGTGTGTCCATGCACTGCCAGAACGTCTCGTGCCGGTAGGCCATCAGCTGACCGTCTTTGGCAAGGTTGGCCAGTGGTTCCTTGGAGAAGTCGGTGTCGTCGGACTCGATGTATTCGAGAACCTCCGGTTCGAGCACGAAATAGCCGCCGTTGATCCAGCCCTCGCCGGTCTGGGGTTTCTCGGTGAAGCTCGTGATCTGGTCACCGTTGAACTCGATGGCACCGAACCGGGCCGGCGGGCGCACCGCCGTCATGGTGGCCAGCTTCCCGTGGCTCTTGTGGTACTCGACGAGCTTGCCGATATCGACATCGGAGACACCGTCGCCGTAGGTGGCCATGAACGTGCCGTTGTAGTGCGGGGCGAGGCGACGGATGCGGCCACCGGTGTGGGTGTGAAGCCCGGTGTCGATCAGACCCACCTTCCAGGTCTCGTCAGGCTGTTGGCTGTGGCGGATCACTTTGTTGGCGCCGAGATTGACGGTGAGATCGCTCGCCAACATGGCGTACTCGGCGAAGTACTGCTTGATCATCTCGCCCTTGTAGCCGAGGGCGATGAGGAAGTCGTCGTACCCGTAGGCCGCATAGTGCTTCATAATGTGCCAGATGATCGGCCGGCCGCCGATCTTGACCAACGGTTTCGGCTTGCTGACGGTCTCTTCGCTCAAACGACTGCCGAGTCCGCCGGCGAGAATCACAACCTTCATGAATGACTGCTCCGGGTGCTTTCTGGTTGGGTGGGTGGGGTCGGGATCGGGCCGGGTCAGATGCCGCGGGCTTCGGTGTAGTGCTCAGTGAACCATCGATAGGTGTCGGTGAGCCCTTGACGCAGGTCGATGCTGTGCTTCCAGCCCAGGGCGTGGAGTTTGGACACGTCCAGAACCTTTCGCGGTGTGCCGTCGGGCTTGGAGGTGTCCCAGGTGAGGGTGGCCTCGGGGTATACGATTTCCCCGATCATCTCGGCCAATTCACTGATGCTCTGATCTTCGCCGGTGCCCACGTTCACGTGCTGCACGCCGTTGTAGTTGGCGAGCAGGAAGATGCAGGCGTCGGCGAGATCGTCGACGTGGAGGAACTCACGCATCGCAGACCCGCTACCCCACACTTCGACGGTCGGAGCGCCCGACTGCTTGGCGTCGTGGAACTTGCGCATGAGAGCCGGGATCACGTGCGAGCCCTCGAGGTCGAAGTTGTCGTTGGGCCCGTAGAGATTCGTGGGCATGGCCGACACGAAGTTGTCGCCGTACTGCCGCTTGTAAGTCTCGCACATCTTGATGCCGGCGATCTTGGCCAGGGCATAGCCCTCGTTGGTCGGTTCCAACGCGCCGGTGAGCAGTTCGCTTTCGGCGATTGGCTGTTTGGCCAGACGGGGGTAGATGCATGACGATCCGAGATACAGCAACTTCTCGACGCCAACCTCGTGGGCAGCGTGAACCACAGTGCCGTGGATCATCATGTTGTCGTACAAGAACTGGGCCGGGTAGGTGTTGTTGGCGTGGATGCCGCCAACCTTGCCGGCAGCCAGAATCACCTGCTCGGGCTTGTGTTCGGCCATGAACTCGTTCACATCACTCTGATCGCGCAAGTCGAGCTCGCTCGATGATGCCGTGATGATGTTGTGGTAGCCGCCCTGTTCGAGCCGTCGAAGCAACGCCGACCCCACAAGACCTCCGTGACCAGCCACGTAGATCTTCGATTCGGGTGTGAGGACCATAGAGTAAACGTATCGGCGCGGTTGCCTAGGCTCATGAGTTAGAGGGTGGAGAGCCACGGGTAAACCTGCCCTATGGAACGACCGAAGAGATACTCATGACCCACGCTCCACCTGCCAGCGATGCTGCCTCGACCGGCAACGACACCGAAGTCGGGAACGCCGAAGGCGGGCTGGAGCAAGATCCTGTGTCGAAGGTCACACTGATCACCGGCGCCACCGGCTTCCTGGGGCGCCACTTGGTTGCCGCCCTGGCCGGATCGCTCGACGGCCTGGAGCCCTCAAGGACCACGGGAAATCGAGAGGTGCACGTGCTGTCGAATCACCCCGAACCGAGTTTCGAAGGGGTCGCGCCTTCAGCGGTCACGCCGCACCGGGTCGACCTCCACGACGGTCCGGCGGTGACGATGCTGATGCAAGAGCTCCAGCCCGACGAACTGTTCCATCTGGCCTGGTTCAACGGCGAGTCGGCCGGCCGATATGCCGACCCGGCAAACCATGATTGGGTCGTGATCGCTGAACATCTGGTCGACGCCTTCGCTGCTGCCGGAGGGCGCCGCGCCGTGATCGCCGGCAGTTGCATCGAATACGGGCCTGAGGGCGGGGTCCTCAGCGAGGACGGACCGGTCGATCCCGACACCGTCTACGGTCGCTGCAAACTCGACGCTGGGTTGCGTGCCCTGGCCGTGGCCGACGATGTGCCCGGCCTGTCGGTCGCTGTGGCGCGGATTTTCTTCGTTCTGGGTCGCTTCGAGGAACCGAACCGGCTGGTACCCCACATCATCCGACAACTGCTCAACGAAGACCCGGCCGAACTCTCCGCCGGCACCCAGCGCAGGGACTACATGCATGCGTGGGACGTGGCGCTCGGACTGATCGCCATCGCCGACAGCAACCTGCGAGGCTATGTGAACCTTGGCTTAGGGGAACCGGTGACGGTCAAGACGTTGTCGCAGATGATCGGTGATGCGGTCGGTCGGCCCGATCTCCTGTGGTTCGGCGCCCGGCCCGGAGGGGCGGACACCGCTGAAGAAATCACCGCTGACATCACCAAGATCACCGAGGCTACGAACTGGCGGCCAACGCTTGATCTGGCGGCTGCTTCGGCCGATGTAGTCAAGTGGTGGACAAAACAACTCGGCCACTAGGTAGTTCCACCACCAACCAGACCTCTCCGCGACAATCCCAGCTAGAACGGTGCAGTACCCGCACAGGAATGGACCAAAATGAGCGACAACACGGTAATTCTCGGCAGTGGGATGGCGGCGTGGGGTGCCTTCGATCGACTGACATCAGAGGGCGTCTCCCCCAAGCTCTTCGATAAGAACTCCTACCCGGGTGGCCACACCGCATCATTCCCCAACGACAAGGGTTTCGTGTTCGATGACGGACCCCACATCTCCTTCACCGAGATCGAAGAGATGCAGACGATTCTGGCCGATGCGGTCGACGGCGACTACGAGACGCTCAACGCCAGGGTCGACAACTGGTACCAGGGTGTCTGGGTCAAGCACCCAGCAATCGCCTACCTCCACGCCCTGCCTGAGGAGCTGATCGTTCAGATCCTCGACGAGTTCATCCAGGTCTCGGCTCAAGAAATGCCTGAAACCGCCACGTTCGACAACTATCACCAGTGGCTGCTCGCCGCCTACGGCCCCACCTTCGCCAACAACTTCCCCGGCAGGTATGGAACCAAGTACCACACCTGCGGGCCCGAAGAGATGAACGTATCGTGGCTCGGCCCACGCCTGTACCGGCCGGACCTCAAAGAGGTGCTGATGGGCGCCGTCCGACCGCCACGGACCGAAAAGCACTACATCGACAAGTTCCGGTACCCCAAAAAGGGCGGCTTCGAAGGGTACCTGCACAAGTTCTTCGCCGCCGCCGACCTTCAGCTCGACCATCGGGCCGAGGCGATCGACCCCGACGCCAAGACCATCACCTTTGGCAACGGCAAGACCGAGACCTACGACACCTTGATCTCCTCCGCGCCCCTGGCCGAGATGATCCGCATGCTGCCCAACGTTCCCGACGACGTGCAGGAAGCGGCCAGCCTGCTGTCGTGCAGCCAGAGCGTAATCGTCAACGTCGGCGTTGCCCGCGACGACCTCTCCCCCGCCCACTGGCGCTACATCTACGACGAAGACATGCGCTCGGTGCGCCTGAGCTTCCCCCACATGTTCAGCCCCACCACCTGCCCTCCCGGCCACGGAGCCGTGCAGGTGGAGGTGTACTACAGCGACAAGTACAAGCCGCTGGACCACAAGCCCGAAGACGACATCAAGCCGGTGATCGAGGAGCTCACCACGATGGGCGTCCTGCGGGAGGACGACGACATCGTGTTCTCCGAAGCCCGGTTCATCGAGTACGCCAACGTGATCTTCGACCTGGACTCGGGGCCATCGGCGGCCAAGGTGCAGGACTACCTCAGCTCACTCGACATCACCTATTGCGGTCGTTATGGCGACTGGGCCTACATCTGGACAGATGAGAGCTACCTGAGCGGCCAGCGAGCTGCGCAACGCACGCTCGACGCCCGCACCAGCGTCTAGTCGGCGATCAGGGCAACGACAGTCGTGGCTACTTCTTGCAGTGACGGACGGTCTGGAACTTGCGGTAAAGAAACAGTGCCTTGAG
>JABDJU010000318.1 GCA_013003325.1 Acidimicrobiales bacterium | reverse complement strand
TCCCAGATGCGTGGGTATGGGCCCGGGCGCTTCTCCTTCAACGTGAAGGGTGGGCGTTGCGAGGCGTGTTCCGGGGACGGGCTGGTGAAGATCGAGATGCACTTCCTCCCCGACGTCTACGTGCCGTGTGAGGTGTGCAAGGGTGCCAGGTACAACCGGGACACCCTCGAGATCCTGTTCAAGGGCAAGAACATCTCCGAAGTGCTCAACATGCCGATCTCCGAGGCGCTCGACTTCTTCAGCAATCAGCCGCCGATCGCTCGCCACCTCCAGACCCTGGTCGATGTCGGGCTCGGCTACGTGCGTCTCGGCCAACCCGCACCAACCCTGTCCGGTGGTGAGGCCCAACGGGTCAAGCTGGCCTCCGAGCTCGCCAAGCGATCCACCGGGCACACGATCTACTTGCTCGACGAACCCACCACGGGTCTGCATTTCGAAGACATCCGCCGACTGCTCACGGTCCTCACCCGACTGGTCGAGCAAGGCAACACGGTGTTGGTCATCGAGCACAACCTCGATGTGATCAAGACCGCCGATCACATCATCGATCTCGGCCCCGAGGGGGGAAGCGCCGGCGGCACCGTGGTGGCCACCGGCACCCCTGAAGAGGTTGCCGCCACCGACGCCAGCCACACCGGCCGGTTCCTGCGACCGCTGCTCGAAGGCGGTCGGGGCCGCAGCTGATGGCAACGTTCGATCTGGATGCGCTCCCCGACGAGGTCACCCTGTTTCTGACCGAACGGCATCTGGCCACTCTCACGGTGCTCGCCCCCGATGGCGGCCCGAGGGTTACACCGGTGGGCTTCACCTACGAGCCGGCGAACAAGGTCGCGCGGGTGATCACATGGGAAACGTCGTGGAAGGCCAAGCACGTCGCCGCCGGGCACGACAACCGGGTTTGTATCGCATCGGTCGACGGGGGTCGTTGGCTGGCGTTGTATGGAAGAGCAACGGTCACCGATCAACCCGAAGCGGTTGCCGAAGGGGTTCGACGCTACGCCGAGCGTTACCGCCCACCCAAAGAACGGGACGATCGGGTGGTGATCGAGGTGGCCGTCGACCGCATGGTCGGCCGGGCCTGAGGAGGGTTTTCATCTCAGCCGGGCCGATGCCGATAGGGAGGGATGCAGCCGTCGCGCCCACAGACGCGACCTTCCTCTACGCAGGCGTCCGGCCAGCGCAGTTCAACGGGTGAGGTCGAGCCGGTCACGCTGACGGTCGTCGTCCCGGTCTTCAATGAAGAAGCCACCCTCGTCGACGCCCTGCAAGCGTTTCGGGCCGCCGACGTCCCGGTGCCCTACGAGATCATCGCCGTCGATGATGGCTCAACGGACGGCTCGCTCCAGATTCTGGACGCGTTTGCCGGCGATCGAATCACCGTGGTTCGCTCCGATCGCAATCGCGGCAAGGGGGCCGCGGTGCGGACAGGCATCGAGCTCGCCACGGGTACCCACGTGCTGATCCAGGATGCCGATCTCGAATACGACCCGGCCGACTGGTCCGCCCTCCTCACGCCGGTGCTGCGCGACGGTGCCCGGGTGGTGTACGGGTCACGGTTCCTCGGGGCTCGCTCGGGCATGAAGTTCGCCAACTACCTCGCCAACCGCAGTCTGACGCTGCTCACCAAGGTGCTGTTCGGATCGGGGATCACGGACATGGAGACCTGCTTCAAGCTGGTCGAGACCGAGCTCTTGCGCAGCCTGCCCCTCACCGCCGATCGCTTCGATTTCGAACCACAGGTCACCGCGCTGTTGCTGCGGTCGCACGAGACCATCGTGGAGGTCCCCGTCAGCTACCACGGGCGAACCAAGTCGGCCGGCAAGAAGATCGGTTTCGTCGACGGAATCGCCGCCGTCCGGATGCTGCTGCGGTGCTATCGCACTCCTCAGCCGGCCGATCGGTAGATTCCCGTACGAGGGTTGTGCCGAAGGACCCTTAGCACAGGGCACCGATATGCCGATAGGGACCGTATGCGACGTCTGCTCGTTCTCGAGATCAACGAGATCCCGTTGCGGGTCTTTCGATGGCACGCCCAGAACGCCCCAAACTCAGCGACGGCGCGGCTGCTAGCCCGAGCCCAGGTGGGGCAGTCCAACGCAGACGAGCCGTTGCCTCGTGAGCTGTATCCGTCGCAGTCTTGGGCATCCCAGGCGATGGGGGTTCCGTTCTCGGATCACGGCGTTTTCTGGTACGGGGATCCCAAGCCTGCCCGGTTCCCGCTGTACTGGCAGGCTGCTGCGCACAGCGGCCGCAGTGTCGGCTTCATGGGAACCCTGCACAGCTCGCCGCTGAAATCACAGCTCCCGTCCGGCGATGTGCGGTTTGCGGTGCCGGATCCTTTTGCCCCCGACGCCGACACGATCCCCGGTCGGTTGAGCCCGTTCCAGAGGGTCAACCTCGATATGACCCAGGCCAACAGCCGAGTCGTTGCCGACACCAGCCCCATCCTCAGCTACTTCAAGCTTGCCGGCGCTCTCACTCGCACCGGAATCTCACCCCGCACGGTGGTGGAGGCCGGCCGTCTGGCGCTGTCGGTGGCGCGGCGACAGGTGCCCAAGGAACGACTCAGGTCGGGACAGTTCCATCTCATGGCCGACCAGTTCTTGCGGCTGGCCAAGAAGTACGACCCCGATCTGTCGATCCTCTTCACCAACCACATCGCCTCTGCCATGCATCGGTATTGGTACGCGTCGTTCCCTGAGGACTGGGATGAGCCTCTGTACGACGACGACTGGATTCGGCGATTCGAAGGTGAACTTCCGTACGCAATGCGGGCGCTCGATTATTGGTTGGAGCCGCTCATGCGCTGGGTGGACGCCACCGATCGCACGATGCTGATTCTCTCGTCCATGGGGCAGATCGGCGGGTCTCCGGTTGAGAATGCCGAAAACGACGCATTGATCGTTCGGGACCAGGCCGCATTTGCCCGTGCCATCGGTGTGCAGCAGCCGTTCACCGTGGGCAAGGCGATGGTGCCCCAGATCACCTACCAATTCGATTCTGACGCGACAGCAGCCGAGGTTGCTGCGATGATCGGCGGCCCGAACTCGGCACTGCAGGTCGATCGGAGCGAGCGCGCCGTCACGGTCGGCTATTCGACCATCCGTCCGGAATCCCAGAAGGTCGAACTCGGCGGTTCATGGCACACCCTCGAAGAAGCAGGGCTCGAGTTCGTTGAGGTGAGCGAGCAGCGGATCGCGGTCCACCATCCGCTCGGGTCCCTGATCGCCTACAACTCACCGACCGCAAAGATCGGCGACGAACCAGTGGACTACCTCACCGTTGCGCCGGCGATTCTCCGGTCCCTCGGGGTGGAACCCTTGGCCCACCACCAAACCCCGGGGTTCATCTTGTGACCTGACGGGTTAGCCACGCGAAACGCCGGCCGAAACCCGGACCATCCTTTCGGGTGCTCTGGCTAGGAAAGTGGAGTCAGACATCGCCACGCTCCTGGAGTTCGGCGACCACGAGGGGGAGCGATTCTCGCCAAGACGGCAGCACGAGTCCGAAGTCTCGTGCCAGTCGGCTTGAGTCGAGCCGACTGTTGGCTGGACGCTTCGCCTTCGTCGGGTACTCGGGCGTCGTCAGTTTCTTGCAGGTCCCGTCGAACCCGTGGATCGACGCGTCAAAGATGGCCACGGCGAACTCGTGCCATGTGGCGTCGTCTGGTGAGCAGACGTGGTAGATACGTTCGGGAGGAGCGGCACCATCTTTGAACGCCGACACGACGGTCACGATGACCGACGCGATGTCTGCGGCAGCGGTTGGGCAGCCGAACTGGTCGTCGACCACGCCTATTTCCTCACGTTCCGGGGCCAGGCGGAGCATGGTTGTCACGAAGTTCGAACCGAGGGCGCCGTAGACCCACGCGGTGCGAAGCACCACCGATCGACCGGCACTGAGGGCGGCCGCCTCGCCCGCCGCTTTCGAGCGGCCGTATCCGCCGAGCGGGGCGAGCGGGTCGTCCTCGACATACCATCCGCTCTTGGAGCCGTCGAACACGTAGTCGGTCGATACATGGATGAGCGCTGCCCCCACCCGATGGGCAGCATCGACAAGGTTCTGCACGCCGTCACGGTTCACTGTCATCGCGCTGGCCTCATCGTCCTCGGCCCGATCCACGGCGGTGTAGGCGGCAGCATTGACGATCACGTCCGGCACGAACTCGTCGACGAGGCGTCGCACGATGGCCGGGTCGGTAATATCGAGTTCGCCCGAAGCCGGCGCCGCGACGACGGTTCCGGCCGGCCACTTCGCCCGTTTGACTTCCTGGCCGAGCTGCCCTCCGGCTCCGGTGATCAGCACGCGGGTCACGCCGGCGACGCTCCGGTTCCGAGCCGTTGCCCCCGATAGCGGCTGCCGAGCAGGGGCCGCCACCACGTCTCGTTGTCGAGATACCACCGAACCGTCTCACGCAACCCTTGCTCGAACGTCCTCGTCGGTGCCCACCCGAGCTCAGCCTGAACCTTCGACGCGTCGATGGCATACCGCAGGTCGTGCCCTGGACGGTCGGTCACGAAGCTGATCAGCGAGCGCCGACTTTCGCCGCCAATCTCGCCGACCATTTCATCGAGCAGATCGCATACCGCCTCGACGACCTCGAGATTGGTTCGTTCGGCGTTTCCGCCGATGGCGTAGGTTTCCCCTGGGGTGCCGGACTCGAGCGCCAGAATGATGGCTCGTGCGTGATCCTCGACGAACAACCAATCCCGGACATTGTCGCCTCGGCCGTAGACGGGCAAAGCCTCGCCGGCCAGGCCCTTCAGAATGATCAACGGGATCAGTTTTTCCGGGAAGTGGAACGGGCCGTAGTTGTTGGAACAGTTCGTGATGATTGTCGCCAGGCCATACGTGTGATGCCAAGCCCGAACCAGATGGTCAGATGCCGCTTTGGACGCGGAGTACGGAGAACGCGGGTCATAGGGCGTCGACTCGTTGAACGGTGGATCGGTCGGTGAAAGGGCCCCGAACACTTCATCGGTCGAGACGTGCAGGAAACGAAACGAATCCAGCAGTCGACGGTGCTGGGCCGATCCGAACGCAGCCTGCAGCAGTTCGAAGGTTCCCACCACGTTCGTTTGGATGAACTCCCCGGGCCCATCGATCGAACGATCCACATGACTCTCAGCTGCCAAGTGGATTACTGCATCAGGTTCGAACGATGCCATCGCCTGCCGGACAGCTCGCCCGTCAACGATGTCGACGTCGAGTTGGTGATATCGATCTGACGTGGCGACCCGGGCAACCGAACCGTCCGTCGCTGCGTAGGTCCGCTTGTCGAGATTCAAAACCTCGTGGTCGGTTTCGTCGATCAATGCCCGTATCACCGCCGACCCAATGAAGCCGAGACCGCCCGTCACCACGATTCTCACGTCGCGCTCCCGTGCCGATCGAGACCGTCGATCTCGTCGATGATCTGCTGATAGCTCAACCCGTCGCGATCTTTGTCGGTCAAGGTCGCCTCGGACTCAGAAACCGGCCAATCGATGCCCAGCGTCGGGTCGTTCCATGCCAAGGACCGCTCTGCGCTCGGCGTGTAGGCGTAGTCGACCTTGTAGACGACCTCGGTGTTCGGTTCGAGCGTGCAGAACCCGTGGGCAAAACCACGAGGTATCCACAACTGATGACCCGACCGCCCGTCCAATTCGATGGCCGCGTGCTCACCCCGCCTGTCCGAACCGCTACGCACATCCACCACCACATCGAGAATTCTGCCACTGACCACGCGTACGAGCTTTCCCTGGGAGAAGGGAGCCAGCTGCAGATGCAGGCCGCGGATGGTGCCCGCCGGAGCCGAAATGGAATGACCGTCCTGAACGAACGGTCGCGAGATACCAACAAGAGCAGCCGCAGCCACCTCATAGGTCACTTCATACGAACCTCGTGCGTCGCCGAACCGTGCTGAGCGTATTTCCAGCACGTCCTCGAGATGGTTGGTCACTATCTTCATGCGCGCCCAGGGCCTTTCGCGGAGTTCCAAAATTAGCGTCTATTCGGTTCGAAAGGCTGACCCCACCCGAATGGCGCGGTAGCGCCGTCACCAGGTGGAGGTCGGGCCCGAAACCCAAGGCTCGCTGATCGCTTCGCCGCCCGGCCCGACGCGTGTCGGCGTCAGAACCGTTGCAGATCGGCCAGCGCCTGCTCATGGTCTGAGCCGCTGAGGGAGTGCGATCGCCGAAACGCAGCGAGGGTGTGTCCAACCGCATTCGTTGTGATCAATCGCCATGTGCGGGCGCTGACCTTTGTCTTCGAGAGCAGATGCATGTCGCCGCGGGACACCACATGGAACCCGAGCAGTTCGGCCAGCTTGGCCAGCGACGCCGGCGAGTAGAACGAGATGTGCTGGCCGGTTCCCGGTGAAAGGTAGTCCCAGTCGGCTGGCGGCGGTGTGTCCCTGGGGCCGAGCTGGGTGGTGAAGAGGATGGCATCGCTGAGGCTGGCCAGACGCCGGAACTCGGCGACCGGGTCGACCAGGTGCTCGGCCACTTCGACCGCGGTGATCAATCGGTATCGCTCCGGAGGCTGGGCCGAGACCTCGAATCCCTTGGCGAGATGGTTCGGGCCGTACTCGTCGAAGTAGCGAGCGTCGAAGCCACGGTCCCGCAGCACTCTGACCATCAGCCCGGTGCCCGCGGCGAAGTCGAGAATCGGGCCGTCGCCGGGAAAGCGAACGAGGTAGGCGGTGGTGACATTGGCGAGTCGCAGCGACCGCTCGACCAGGCCGACGTCGGTCGATGCGATCGAGCTCTCGTAGGCCTCGGGCAGCCAGTCGGGTTCGGGGAAGAACGAATGACCGCAGTCAGGGCACCAGTGCAGGGTGCGTTCGAGGCTACTCAGGATCGTCAGCGCGTGGGTGGGCACCGTGGCGGTGGCGCAGACCGGGCAGCGGTGTGCGGTCATGGCGTGACCTCCGAAGGAGAGAACCGGGTGTGCAGCGATCCGAGTCGTAGGTAGTAGGGAACTCCGATGAAGACCACGTAGCTGATGACTGTGCCGGCGGCCAGGCCCACGATCCCGACCCGTTGAGCCAGGGCGATGCTGAGCATGATGTTCGCCGCCGCCATCAGCAGCGAATGGACAACTTGAAGCCGGGTCATCGACAACCCGTTGAAGATGGTGGCGATCCAGTTCCCGACCGTTCCGATCGCGACGAAGGCGGCGAGCCACAGACGCAGGTTCCAGTCGGGGTTGTAGGTGCCGTCGCTCAGCACGCGGGACACGGGACCCACGACACCGGCGAAGGCGACGAAGGTGTCGGCGCCGAGGACTGGAAGGAAGAGTCGGAAGCGGTCGATGGTCTTGTGAACCCAGTCGAGTTGACCCTCGGCGAGGCTCCGAGCGATCGCCGACCACAACGGCGCGGCCGGCAAGGCGAGCAGGGCCAGACAGGCGGTCGCGACCCGAGCTGGCACTGCGTACTCGCCGACCTCGGCCGCGCCGAAGAGACGGGCCGCTACCAGGTTGTCCGAGGAGAAGGCGACCACGGCGGCGAGTTGCAACCCGAAATAGTGAGCTCCGGTGCGGACGATGCGGGGTGCCAGTTCGCGGTCGATGTCCCGCCATCGTGGGAACGGAATGGCGGGCCTGACCTTGGCCATCATCCAGCCCACGATTGCGGCCACCAGCGAGCCGGCGAATTGGCTCACGACGATCAGCTGCCATGTTCGACTTGAGGCGCCGAGCAGTACAAGGCCGAGGGCGACCACCGATCCGAGCACGGTCAGCCCGGCGACGAGGTCGTGGCGCTCCTGGCCTTGGCGAATGTTCAGCACGGTGGCGAGCGGCACCGTGAGCGCAAAGGTGGCGACGGCGATGCCGAGAACTGCCGCCACGTCAGAATCGGACAGTTCGGAAAGGCTGAGGGTGGACTCCCAGTCTCGGGTCACGATCACGATGCCCGACAAGACCCCGGCGATCAGTCCCCCGACGGCGGCCAGCGCAAACCCGGTCGAAATCGTGCGGCGGAGCCCGTCGGCACTTCGGCCGGCAGCCGCGATCAGACTGACCAGTGCGTTCCCGACCCCGAGGTTGAACAACGCCAGCACCGAGGACACACTCGCCACGGTCATCCACAGCCCGAAGCTCTCGTCGCTCATCGAGCCGACCGCGACCGGGATCATGATCAGCGAGATGGCCATGCACACCAACCGTGCCGCCAGAAGGCCGACGCCGCTGCGGAACAGCGTCAGGTAATGCCGGCGACCGTCCTCGACTCGCGTTTGTTCGAGCACGCTCACGACCCCATCTCCAGCGCAGCGCGATAGCCGGCCATTGTGGTCTCGGCCGTTCTGGTCCAGGAGAAGAAGCTGCTCTGCTGCTCGCCGGCCACGGACAGTTGGTGGCGGAGTTCGGGCTGTTCGTGCAGATCGACGATGTGTTTGGTGAGCTGGGCCGGATCGTCTGGATCAAAGCTGAGGGCGGCGCCGTCCGCCACCTCGGGAAGGGCGCCCGCATCAGCGACGATCACCGGGCAGGCCCGTTCCATCGCTTCGACGACCGGCAGTCCGAACCCTTCGTACTTGCTGGGGCATACGTAGGCCATTGCGGTGCGATACAAGCGGTCGAGCTGGGCCGGGTCGGGCTCGATGTGGGTCACCCGGCCGGCGAGACCCTTCTCGGCCAGGCGGCGTTGTTCCGCCTTGGTCAAGCGCCCACCCCCGTATGCCACGAGGTTGATGTCGGGGGGAACGGCCGGGTCTCCCACTGCGTCGACAAGGGCATCGAAGTTTTTGTAGCCATCCCGTTTCCCGACGTACAGCACGGTGGTGGACCGCCGATCTCCACCTGCGGCCGAACCTCGGATTGCCAACCCGGACGCCAGGGGAGTGGTGGTGATCCGAGCCGGGTCGATTCCGTAGTGACGGATCGCGTCCCGACGGGTCGTTTCGGAGATGGCCAGAACATGGTCGGCCATCTCGATCGATCGGGCCCGTGCTTCGACGACCCCCGGACTGTTGACCCGCTCGTCCGGGAACAGTTCTGCGATGAGGTCGTAGATGGTTACGACGACAGGCACGCCGCTCACGTGGCGTGTTCTGTAGAAGTAGCTGCGGTGCAGCACGACGTCATCGCTCGACCGCCGCCACGCTTCGATACGCTCCCGACCGTGGGCAGCGATGTTGGCGAGTCGGTTCACATTCCGCGTCGAGTCCGGTAACGAAACACTGGGAGCGAGCAAGAAGGGTGATCCGTCGA
>JABDJU010000285.1 GCA_013003325.1 Acidimicrobiales bacterium | reverse complement strand
ACCGGACGGTCGAACCTCACCCCGTGCCAGCCCTCCATCACCTGGGGGCCGCTGGTGCCGATGCCGAGAACGAACCGTCCCCCCGACATCTCCTGGAGGGCGAGCGCCGACATCGCCAGCATCGCCGGCGAGCGAGCGCCCAACTGCACCACACCGGATCCGAGGCGGATCCGGTCGGTGATTGCAGCCAGGTAGGCGAGTGGCGTGAGGGCGTCGTACATCCACGCCTCAGGGACCCAGACCGAGTCAACGCCGAGATGTTCGGCGTCCCGAACGAAGTCGAACGCCTCGTCGTTCAGGCCGGGCGGCACGACCCCGACTCTAAGGGTCACTCGTTCGCGCTCTCGGCCAGGTCTTTGATGCCGTCGATGGTCCGTTGCATGTTGTCGGTCCAGTCTTGGAGCCGGCGAGCCACGATGTCTTCCTCACGGTCCGGCCGCCGCTCGATGGCGATCGTCAAACCAGAAGGGCCAGGCCCCATCGTTGCGGTGAAGCGAAGGGTCGAACCGGAATCGGTGGGCGCCACGTCGAACCGCCAGCGTGCTGAGGTCAAGTCGGGCTCGCCGATGATCCACTCGAACGCGTGGCCGGGTTCGTAGTCGGTCACCGTGCAGATCACGTTCCACTCCCCGATGTAGTCGTTCTTGTTGAATCCTCGAAAAGTTGCGCCGACCGCAGGGGGGTCGTCGATCCATTCGGCCCGCTGAAACTCCGTGGAGAATTGGCCCGGCACGTTGATGTCGGAGATGTATCGCCATATGCGGTCTGGCGTGGCGTCGATCTCGACCTCGACACTGGTGGTTGGACCGTCTGCGTACTTGACCATGTCACTTGGTAGCCAACGAGGCATGGTTCGTCAATCGTGCCCATGTGGCGCCGGAGTGGATTGTGGGTCCGAGGTCGTGCATTCTGTGCCGATGGGTGTTGCGATACCGTTTCCGACCGACCAGCCGCCCGGATATGAGTGGCTCGACGACGAGCCCACCTTCGACCCCAAGATTCATCTCCAGCTGGAGGCGCCGACCGAAGTCGTGATGCTCGCCGACCTCGGATACAGCCCTGCCGAGATCAACTCGAAGGCAACACCGGTCGCCGCATCGTCACCGTTCCGAGTCCTGAGCGACGAGGGAGCCGCCGTACTGCTTGATACCGCCCGACAGCTTCGGCGATTCGTCAAACCGGCAGGGGACCGAATTGAAAGCGTGCTCCGAGGGGCGTGCTACCGGTCCCGGTGGCTGCGCGATCTCTGCATCAGCCAGGATGTGAGCGATCACCTCGAAACCATCTACGGCATCCCGGTGGCACCTCACCCGATGCCGGTGCACCTCGGGCACATGAACTTCGAGCCCAGGCGGATCGACACCGCGATCGACAAGTGGCACCACGACACCCTGCCACTCGATTTCGTGATGATGGTGACCGACCCCGACACCGTTGATGGCGGCCGATTTGAGTACTTTGTTGGCACAAAACATGAGGCCGCAGCACTCTCGGCGCGAGGGGAGACCCCACCAGAGGATCGCGTGGTTGCGCCGGAATTCCCGGGCCCCGGCTATGCCATCGCTCTGCACGGTGACATGGTGGTTCACCGGGCTGGGCCGCTCTTCACTTTGGGGGAACGAATTTCGATCGTGAATGGCTACGTCGCACTCGACACGTCGGTCGATGAGCAGAGCCGATCGGCCGATCTCATGACCGTCGATGACCCAAACGTGCTTTACACCGAATGGGCAAAGATGGCGGCCTGGCGTTCCCAGGGCCGCTTGGCCACCCTCATCGAGACCTTGCCGTTCACCGACGACAAGGACGAAGTGATCGGGCGGCTGGAAGCCGCAATCGACGACGCCCAGCGAGCCATCGCCGAGATGAGAGCAGGCCAGCGAGATATCGCCCATTACGGCGGTTGACGCCCGAGCGGGAAGAGGTGCCGGAGGAGCATCGTGACAAGACGAAGCGGGCGGCGCAGCCGAAATCGATCTGATCTCAACCGGGCCGAGGAAGCGAGTCTGCTTCCGTTGCGCAATCGGCTGGGTCGCTACGAACCGCTTGCGGCTGCTGTCATCGACGCCATCGAGGTTCACACCGATCGGATCCTCGATGAGATCGGCGTCGAGTTTCGGGGCGATGAGGAGGCTCTCGAGCTCTTCCGGTCCGCCGGAGCACGGGTCGACGGCGAACGAGTTCGGTTCGACCCGGGCCTGGCAGCAAGCTTGTGTGGCACGGCGCCGCCCCGGTTCGAGATGTACGGTCGTTCTGGCCCACCGCTGGTCATCGGTGGAGACAGATTGGTATTCCTGCCGGCCTACGGCCCACCCTTCGTCACCGACCTGGATCGCGGCCGCCGTTACGCAACGATGGCGGACTTCGAGGACATCGTGAGGCTCACGTACGCGACGCCGTGGCTTCATCACTCCGGCGGCACGGTGTGCGAGCCGGTCGATGTGCCGGTGAACAAGCGTCATCTCGACATGACCTACGCTCACCTTCGATGGTCGACCAAACCGTTCATGGGTGCGGTCACATCGCCCGAGCGAGCCAGCGATTCGATCGCCATGGCCCGACTCGTGTTCGGGGCCGACTTCATGGACTCCCACTGCGTGATACAAGGCAACATCAACGTCAACAGCCCGCTCGTGTGGGACGACGTGATGAGCGGCTCGCTCAAGGCCTATGCCCGGGCGAACCAGGGTTGTGTGATCTCACCGTTCATCATCGGTGGTGCGATGGGTCCGGTCACAATCCCGGCCCTTGTGGCTCAGGCCCACGCCGAAGCGATGAGCGGTATCGCGCTGAGCCAACTCGTGAAACCCGGAGCGCCCGTGGTGTACGGAAACTTCCTCACGACAATGAACCTGCGGTCGGGTGCACCGACGTTCGGCACTGCCGAGTCAACGCTGGCAACCTACGCCATAGGTCAGCTCGCCCGGCGGCTCGGGCTGCCGCTTCGATGTGGTGGCCACTACACGGCGTCGAAGATCGCCGACGGTCAGGCGATGCAGGAATCGGCCGACGCCATGACGGCGGGAATCTTGGCCGGTACCAACTATGTGATCCACGCAGCCGGGTGGCTCGAAGGAGGCCTGGCGTTCGGCTACGAGAAGTTCGCCATGGATCTCGACCGCTGCGCCATGCTCCACAAGCAGCTCGCCGGCCTCGAGGTCGACGACGAACAACTGGCGATGGACGCCTTCGCCGAGGCCGGTCCGGGTGGCAACTATCTCGGCTCGGCCCACACGCTACGCCACTACGCAACCGCCAATCACGAATCGATGTTGGCCGACACGAACTCCTTCGAACAGTGGACCGAAGATGGCGCACTCGATGTCCAACAGCGAGCCAATCGTCAATGGAAGACGATGTTGGCCGAGTACGAGCCGCCACCGATCGATGACGCGGTCGAGCGGGAACTCCGGGCCTTCGTCGACGAACACAAGGCGAGGGTGCCCGACAGTTGGTACTGACTCATGAACCGTTGGAGCTGCGCCAGTAGTTGAGCGAAAGGACGACAAGCGCCATCGCAAGGACGAGGAAGACGACATTGGCCGTCGAACTCCCCAGTACACCGATGATGAGGAAGATGACAGCGGCGAACATGTACATCCCAGCAGCAAACTTCCTCTGCGCTGATTCCTGTTCGGGCGTCATAAGGTCCTCGCTCCCTCCACGGCCCACACCTCGGGATAGAGATGTGTGCCAAGCCGATCGCCTGGTCGCAGCCCCACCTCGGTCATGACTTGGCTGTGGTCCGGGTCCATGCCGGTCTCTCGGAAGATCACCCTGGCGTCGTCGCCAACCCACTTGGTGTTGAAGACCCTCAGCTCGCAGCCCTCGGGCAGGTTGCCGGATCCACCGTGGATGGCCCGACCGTTGAAGCAGATGACATCACCCGGCTCCATGTCCCAGCTGGCGATGTCGTACCGATCCCGTTGCCCCTCGATGTCGGGGAACGGCACGGTGTCGTCGCCAAAGGACACCTGATCTCGCCGGTCGCCGGTGAGTGCGCCGAAGTTGTGTTGCCGGAACTTCACTGGCCAACGGTGCGAACCGCGAACGATCTCGAGGCAGCTTTGCTTCGCCACCGGGACCAGCGGCATCCATGACGAGCACGTTTGGAAACCTTCTACCGACCAAAACGGCTCATCCTGATGGAAGGGGGTGCGGAACTGGGTTCCGGGGGTTCGGACGAACATGGCGTCGAAGAAGAAGTTGGCACGTGTCGATTGCATCAGGCGGCCAGCGATCTCGCCCAGAGGCGAGTCGAAAACGAACTCTTGGTATTCGGGCCGTGTCCTCCAGACCTGGCTGTCGTAGCGCGACTCTCGGCCGCGATCGTCTCGGTTCCAGAGCCGGCCACGCTCGGTCGGGTGGGCGAGCGTGTACTCCACCCCGGCCAACAACTTCTCGATCCACTCGTGGCCGATCACCCCCCGAAGGCACACCACACCGTCGGCGGCGAAGGCCCTGATGTCGGCATCGGCGACCGGTCCCATGCCGACCACTGTGCCGCAGTTGTATGAGCGCGACAAAGCCGGGTAGATCCCATCGAGGGAAACGCGACCGGGGGCGCCGCCGAAGCGACGCCCCCGTTTGGAATTCCAGCCGGTTCTGAAGGCCTCAGTCGAGGTCGAAGCGGTCGTTCTCCATCACCTTTGTCCAGCCGCTGACGAACGCATCGAGCATCAGCTGTTCGCCGCCGGCGGCAGCGTATTCCTCGGCGAGGGCTCGCAGCTGGCTGTTGGCGCCAAACACCAGGTCGACTCGGGTGGCCTTCCACTTCACATCGTCGGAGTTCCGGTCGCGACCTTCGAAGACGTCTTCGCCCTCGCCGACGGGGGCCCAGACCGTGCCCATGTCGAGGAGGTTGACGAAGAAGTCGTTGCTGAGCTGGCCCGGACGGTCGGTCAGAACGCCGTAGCCTTCGTCGCCAACGTTGTTGCCCAGAACGCGGAGACCTCCGACGAGGGCAGTCATCTCAGGTGCGGTCAAGTTGAGCATGAACGCTTTGTCGATAAGCATGTGCTCGCTCGGGACGGCGCCCTGCTTGTTCACATAGTTCCGGAAGCCATCGGCCTGCGGCTCGAGCCACTGGAACGACTCGACATCGGTCTCTTCCTGGCTCGCATCGGTGCGACCCGGGGTGAACGGCACGCTCACATCGTGTCCGGCGGCCTTGGCCGCCGCCTCGATCGCGGCGCAGCCTCCTAGCACGATGAGGTCAGCGAGTGACACGTTTGCGTCTGATGACCCCTGGATCTCTTCCAGCTTGGAAATCACGGCGGCCACGCCCGACTGGACATTCACGTCCCAATCGGCTTGTGGCGACAGCCGAATCCGCGCTCCGTTAGCTCCGCCGCGATAGTCCGTACGTCGGTAGGTCGACGCCGATGCCCAAGCGGCCTGGATCAGTTGTTCGTTGCTAAGACCCGAACCGAGGATCGTCGCCTTCAAGTCTGCGATCTCGGTGTCCCCGACCATCGGGCCCTCGTGGGCTGGCACGTTGTCCTGCCAGAGGTAGGTTTCGCCTGGAACCTGAGGCCCAACATAGCGAGATGCCGGGCCCATGTCGCGGTGGAGCAGCTTGAACCAGGCCTTGGCAAAGGCGTCGGCGAGCTGATCGGGATTCTCGTAGAACCGCTTCGAGATCTCGAGGTAGGCGGGGTCGGTGATCATCGCCATGTCGGCGGTCGACATCGTGGGCTTGGTCTCGGGTGCTCCCGGCTCGACCGGCGGAACCATGAACCCTTCCTTCACCTCGGTTGGCTGCCACTGGTTCGCACCGGCCGGGCTCTTCACCAGTTCCCACTCGTGGGAGAAGATGGTCTCGAGGTACTTGTTGTCCCACTTGGTCGGGGTTGGAGTCCACGCGCCTTCCAAGCCGGACGTGACGGTGAACTGTCCCAGGCCGGTCTCGTTCGGGTTGGCCCAGCCAAAGCCCTGATCAGCCAGACCCGCACCCTCAGGCTCCACGCCTACAGCGTCGGCATCGCCGTTGCCGTGCATCTTTCCGAACGTGTGACCGCCGACGGTGAGCGCCACGGTCTCTTCGTCATTCATCGCCATTCGGCTGAACGTCTCCCGAATGTCCTGGGCCGATTTGAGGGCGTCGGGCACACCGTTGGGGCCCTCGGGATTCACGTAGATCAGGCCCATCTGCACAGCGGCCAACGGGCCGAGCAGCGCTCGGTCCCCGGTGTCGAATGAGCCGCTATACCGCTCGTCCTTGGTGGCCAGCCACTCGTTCTCAGGACCCCAGTAGATGTCGTCCTCGGGAGCCCAGATGTCATCGCGACCGAACGAGAAGCCTGCGGTCTGGAAGCCCATGGTTTCGAGGGCTCGGTTACCGGCGAACACAAACAGGTCGGCCCACGAGATGGCCTTGCCGTACTTGAGCTTGATCG